>NZ_JADBVE010000021.1:0-14748 GCF_020245285.1 Microcystis sp. M31BS1 | reverse complement strand
AATCCTTATCTGGCAAGAGACTTAATTGATTAGTTCGCTCTAGAGCAAAAACAATTGACAAAAATCGCTAAATGCCTTTCTCTATAAGGGTTCCATCCCTTATAACCCCCGTCCATTGCATAACACAAACCGAAGAGCCAGTTATATGGCTAACTAATGCAATAAAAGACAACTAAAAATGGACAACTGATAGCTGATTGCCGATTGCTTATTTTTCCCTTTCCAACTAACCTAACTACCGCTAAACCTTAAACATCGCTAGAACCGCTCTGGAGAGTAGCGAGGGATTTTTCAAAATTCATTCTCTGTTCAGCATTGCGGAGAAAGTAACCACTCATCATTGCTGAGGCCAATAACCGGCCCAGATGTTCGCGACTGGTACTGATAGTGACCCCGAAATGTTCCGAAGGAAGGTTGCCCAAAAGTCCGATAATGTTGCGTTCCATCACTTGGAAAACCTCTTGGGACTCCGGTTTCGAGAGTTGGGCGATTGTTTCTGGACTTAAGGTCTGGACATACTGCCACAAACTCTCGGAAAATTCACTATCGGTACCGAATAAATTGTGAGGGCGATCGTTTTCTCTATACACCTTTGATCTCCTTAACTCAATTTTTTTAAATTATCCTTTTGGTTCTTCCAATTGGGAGCATTTCACCTTTGTAACCCCTAAATCAGGTTTTATGTCAAGCTATTTTGAAAGCCTTGCTAGAAACCAGTTTTAGGGACAAGTATAATTACTCGCTTGCATAAATGAGACGCTCCCTTCCAATTTAACAGTTTTTTGAGATAGTGGGGGTCGGTAGAACCGAACCTGAAGGTGATGGTAATCCCAGGCAGAAAATCCATCTCTGGCAAAAATCAAAAACTGCTCCGAGAAGCAGATAACCGATCACTGTTCACCGATAACTTTTATTTACCCATACCTAAATGCTGGGCCTTTTGATAGACTTTACCCTCCGTCAGCAGCGAGGGGGCAATCACCACTTCCACCTGTTGCATTTCCTTTAAGTTCTTAGCACCCAAAGTTCCCATACTGGTTTTCAGCGCCCCCAAGAGGTTATGAGTACCATCATCTAATTTTGCCGGTCCAACGAGGATTTCGGCAATAGTTCCCGTACTGCCCACACTAATCCGGGTTCCCCGGGGTAGAACTGGACTAGGTGTGGCCATACCCCAGTGAAAACCGCGGCCCGGTGCCTCCAAGGAGCGGGCAATGGGAGAACCAATCATCACCGCATCAGCGCCACAGGCAATACATTTGCAGATATCACCGCCGGTAATAATGCCGCCATCGGCAATAACGGGGACGTATTGACCGGTTTCTTGGAAAAAATCGTCCCTAGCGGCGGCACAATCGGCCACAGCAGTGGCCTGGGGAACTCCCACCCCTAAAACGCCGCGAGAAGTACAGGCAGCCCCCGGACCGATACCGACTAAAACCCCGGCTGCCCCGGTTTTCATCAGGTTAAGGGCGACTTCATAGGTGACGCAATTGCCCAAAACCACGGGAAGGGGCATTTCTTGGCACAGTTGCACTAAATCGAGGGGGGTGATAGCTTCCGGGGATAAATGGGCAGTGGAAACAACCGTTGCTTGGACAAAGAGAATATCGGCTGCTGCTTGGGCAACAATAGCACCATATTTGACGGCACCGGCAGGGGTGAGGCTAACTGCCGCAATACCGCCTTTTTCTTGAATTTCTTGGATACGAAGCTCGATTAGTTGCGGTTTAATCGGTTCTGCGTAGAGTTCCTGCATTAAACCGACGAATTCTGCTTTGCCGACCGCCGCAATGCGATCGAGAATCGGGTTAGGATCCTCGTAACGAGTTTGAATACCTTCGAGGTTTAGTACCCCTAGCGCCCCCAACTCGGAGAGAAGGACGGCCATTTTAGTATCCACCACCCCATCCATAGCGCTGGCGATAATCGGGATTTCCCGCTCGATATTGCCGAGAGACCAACGGGTATCGGCTAAACTAGGATCGAGGGTTCGCACTCCGGGTACAAGTGCGATTTCATCGATACCGTAAGCTCTACGGGCTGTTTTGCCCCGACCAATAATTGTATCCACTTTTCTATACTATTTCAGACCTATTTAGCCTAGACTAGCAAATTTCGCACCATCTCGAAAAGCTTTTCGGTATTATGGCAGACTAGGCATCAGGAAAATAATCGCCACAGTCGATCGCTTGTTCGGTGTTGGCGCTCCTGGGTTGTACACTACATTTGAGGCGATAATCGTTGGTAAAGTAGCGGCAGTGGGAGCAAGGGATGGAGTGCATCCGTCGGGCAACTTGCCAACTATCGCGCACGGCACTGGTTAAAGACCAGCAAACTAAAGCGATAATGGCAGCGGCGATTGAAAAACGTAAAATAATCCAGATTTCCATGGCGAGCGACTAAAATTACCTGATGTGGAGGGGAATCAACCGAGGCAATTGGCAGAGGTTTAGATACTGAACAGTTTACTGACATCCAGACTAACCGTTAGCAATCACCAGACTTTTAAGAACATTTTCGGTCATGGCCGCTATTTGATCCAATTGTTCCTGATGGCGTTTTGCCTGTTTTTTGGCTTCTACCTTGCGTTTCAGGGCTTCCCGGGCTAAATCATCGCGATTTTTGCTTAAAGCTTCGATCGCTACTCGATTCCATGTTTCTGCTTCTTGAAGGGCTTTTTTGTACTGGGGTTGAATTTCATCCCAACTGACCTTAAGATTGCTTAAAGCCCCTGTTAACAGGGTTTGGGCATTGTTGGGGTCGGCTCCGATGAGAGATTTTTTCAGAGGTTCGTAGAGTCCCACCGCTTGTAAATGGGTAATAATCGGGATAAATTCTTCTATCTGTTGACTTTTGCTAATACCGGTTTTACACCAAGTGGCAAAATGTTCGCAGTTGTTAAAAAGAAGATTATATTTCTGCTCCCCCAGACGACTTAGCGCCCTTTCTACCACCACATCGGGGATAAAGGAAAATCCCACCTCTACATAGCGCACCACATAGATTTTACCGCCCCTAGCAAAAGTTTCTAGGGAAGTTCGTTCGACAATCTCGCTCGGTTTTCGGTAATGAATGACGCTACCATCACCGCAATCGATGCCATGATGAGCATAAACACCCTGAAGATTGAGCAATTCCCGATAAGCGTATATTTGATCCCCTTTAGCCATATTTTTTTAGTGATAAAGTAAACAAGGAGATTGTCTATTGACCCAGTTTTTCTAGTTATTACTCTTATATTTTAGAGATTATGGATGCTTTTAGTCCCTTTCCCCCTGACTGGACAGAGAATGCTGTTCACGCCTACAATTTTTGTTGTCCTTACTGTGGGGCAAAAGCTAAAGAAGCTCAGGCCGTTTGGATCAATCGCCGCGCTCCCGTTTTAGGAGAAGATTCTCGTCGTAAATGGCAGGAATTCTATCATTGTCAATGCGATCGAGTTTGGTGGGCCTGGAGTAGTGATCGACCTGCCGAAAATAAGTAATTCTGAATCGGGAATGGAAAATATGGCCGATGTCTATGTTTCTTGGGATGAATACCATCGTCTGATCGAAAAATTAGCAGTAAAAATCGATCATTCTGGTTGGCAATTTGCTCAGATTGTCTGTTTAGCTAAGGGAGGATTGCGCGTCGGTGACATTCTCTGTCGTCTTTTTCGTCAACCCCTAGCTATTCTCTACGCTGCTTCCTACGGGGGGCAAAATCATCAAATTCGGGGAGAATTAACTATTTCCTCGAACTTAGCCATGATCGAAGCCACATTAAAGAGTCCCTTGTTATTAGTGGATGATTTAGTCGATTCGGGAATCACCCTCCAAAAAACCTCGATTTTGTTACGGGAAAAATACGGGATTACCAATATCAAAACTGCGGTGATCTGGTACAAAGCGGCATCAAGAATCAAACCTGACTATTATGTGGAATATTACCCCGATAATCCTTGGATTCATCAACCCTTCGAGCGTTACGAATTAATTACACCCAAAGATCTCCTAGAGTAAATACAGTTTAGCATCAGCTTAGAGAGTCTCCCTTTAAAAATACCACAAAAGAAGATTCATGTCTGAAATCTGTCATTTGCATAAATACCGACAATCAGCAATTATTATTGACTCTTAAATCATTACAAATGTATCAACAACTGCCTGTAAGCATCCCACTGAAGAAATAATGCGCGGGGGGTTCTACCCCCCAAAAGCTTGGATTGAATGATAAAATCGAAAGTAAAGCCCGATTTTAGCCGAGAGTTTCCCTTTAAAAATACCACCAAAGAAGATTCATGTCTGAAATCGGCAACCTCATCTATTCTCCGTAGGATTCAGCAGTAATTTTACCCCGAAAAACGATGTAATTATAAACTGTATAGGCTAGTAAAATTGGGATTAAAAAACCCACAAAAGTCAGCATAAACACCAAAGAACTGGGAGCGGCTGCCGCTTGATAAATTGTCACGGACGGGGGAATAATATCGGGGAAAATCAACAATCCCAAACCGATAAAAGAGAGCATAAACAGCAATACTGTCCACACCATCGGAGTGTTTTCTTCCTTTAGTTGCAAACTCCGCAGTAATAAACCCAGTAAGACCACAGCTAAAATCGGGATGAGGATAAAGATGTAAATTAGTCGAGGGTCAAATAAACGCTGACGGATATGGTCAGAAAGCAGCGGCGTACTGATGGTGATAAAGACAGCACCGATAAAAGTGGTAATAGCGGCAATTTTTGCCGTTTTATAGTGAACTTCCTGTAAATTACCCGTAGTTTTCAGAATTAGGTAAGTGGAACCCACTAAAACATAAGCTTGGATTAAAGTTAAAGAAACTAGAATCGATCGCCATGTTAACCAATCAAAGGGACCGCCGGCAAAATGACCCAATTCATCCACTTTAATGCCCTCAAAAACCGCACCGAGGGCGAATCCTTGCCCCAAAGCGGCCAAAAAACTGCCGAGTCCGAAGGCATAATTCCAGAACAACTTGCGACGAGAATGTTCACGAAACTCGAAGGAAACAGCCCGAAATAACAGCCCCACTACCATAATCACTGCTGGCAGGTATAAAGCGTTTAAAATTGTCCCGTAAGCTAGGGGAAACGCCCCAAACAGGGAACCACCCATCAAGACAATCCAAGTTTCGTTAGCATCCCAAACATTGCCCAAACTGGTCATTAAAATACTGCGACGCTTCTCGGAGGAGGAAGTCAGGGAAAGAATTCCTACCCCCAAGTCAAAACCATCGAGGAGGACGTAGAGAAACAGGAATAAACCCAGAATAAAAAACCAAATTTGTGGCAAAAAATACTGTAACGGTTCCATAGTTCCTCCTATTGTTGCGCTTCTAGGGAACGGGGATTCGCTTCCTGTGAGGTCACTGTTTCCTGTTGAGTCCCCGGCAGTGGTAAGTTAAGATTGGGTCCCTGACGGATAATAAGACTACCGAAATAGAGAGCAGAAACCAAGAAAACGACATAAATCGCCGTAATTCCGATTAAAGAGGTTAAAATCTCGCCTGCGGGCAGTTTAGAAGCAGCATCCACCGTCCGGATTTGATTGTAAACCGTCCAGGGTTGACGACCGACACAACGGACAATCCAACCGGTTTCAACCGCAAGATAACCCAGAGGGGCCGCAAAAACCCAAGCGCGTAGTAACCATTTTTGACTGTCGATTTTTTCGTTAGATAATTGACCGCGCAGCCATTGCCCGACAGTTACAGCCATTAAAGACGCGAGAAAAAGACCGATAGCGACCATAATCCGGAAGGAATAATAGATTAGCCCCACCATGTGCGGTCTGTCTTCGTATTTCCACGTTTTTAAGCCCAGAACAGGTTCCGATAACTTGGGTTTTAATTCCAAAAGATAACCCAAAGCATTAGGAATCTTCACTTCCCAGCTATTTGTCTCCGCTTTATCCTTGGGTAAAGCAACCAAACTCCAACCGGCAGTTTCTCCCGCAGGAATGGTTTCCCATTGCGCTTCCATGGCGGCTAATTTAGCCGGTTGATAGTGATACACTTGTTCGGCACTAAGATGACCGACAAAAATTTGCAAGGGGGCGATAACAATCGCTAGAGTAAGAATAATTTTGAGAGAACGACTAAAAAAGCTAATGTGACGTTTATTGAGCAAATACCAAGCACTAATCCCACCAATGACGAAAAGAGAAGTTTCCAGAGTAGCGAAAAACATATGCAGGAAACTATTAACCATGAAGGGATTGAGAATCGCTTGTAGGTAATCCTGAACGATAAATTTACCATCCACGAAGATGCCACCGGCGGGGGTTTGCAGCCAAGAATTAGCGGTTAAAATCCAGAAAGTGGAAAGATTAGCCCCGAAAGCGACGAGAATTGTCGCTAGGAAGTGAATTAAAGGGGGAACTCGTCCCCAACCAAACAACATAATTCCTAGAAAACTAGCCTCTAGCATAAAGGCCATGGTTCCCTCGAAACCGAGGATAGTTCCGAAAAAGTCCCCCACTGCTTCCGAAAAAGGCGCCCAATTCATGCCAAACTGAAAAGCCATCGGTAAACCAGAAGCAACTCCAATGCCGAAATTGAGAATGTAGAGTTTTGACCAGAAGCGAGCGTGATGATAGTAGTCAGGATTGCGAGTTTTTAGCCATAATCCTTCGACAATGACTAGATAAATGCCCATACCAGTGGTTAACACCGGCCAAAGCATATGGAAAATAGCGGTGATGGCGAATTGTATCCGCGACAAAGCAACGGGATTGGCAAGTAAATCCATGATTATAATCTTTAAACGATCGTGAAGATATCATAAGCACCTATAATACTTAGCCAGTAATGCCCTGAAAAGGCAAGGTTAAATAGGAATTATATAGATTGTTTTTAGATTTATGCGATCGCTTTGGTGTTAGTCAATGACTTAGTTAGTATTCTTGTATTATATTGGGAGGAAAACTCAGAAAAATTGCTAGAATATTAGCCTGATTAATTAATTTTCCCCTCGATCGAGTATGACTTTCTCCTCAGCCGCAGACTTTCAAGATGAATTTGATGTCATCGTCGTCGGGGCGGGCCATTCCGGCTGTGAAGCGGCCCTAGCTTGCGCCCGTCTCGGTTGTCGTACCCTTCTCCTCACTCTTAATCTCGATAAAATCGCTTGGCAACCCTGTAACCCCGCCGTCGGTGGTCCGGCTAAATCCCAATTAACCCACGAAGTGGACGCTTTAGGCGGCGAAATTGGCAAAATGGCCGACCGCACCTATCTGCAAAAACGGGTTCTTAATGCCTCTCGCGGACCGGCAGTCTGGGCCCTACGGGCCCAAACCGATAAACGGGAATACGCGGCGGTGATGAAAGGTATCGTCGAAACCCAGGCAAATCTGGTTATTCGGGAAGCCATGGCCACAGACCTGATTTTAGGGGCAAATGAGCAAGTTTTAGGAGTAGAAACCTATTTCGGCACTTGTTTCGCCGCTAAAGCCGTCATTTTAACCACTGGCACTTTTTTAGGCGGCAAAATCTGGATCGGCGGCAAGTCTATGGCCGCCGGACGGGCGGGCGAATTTGCGGCGGTGGGTTTAACAGAAACCCTAAATCGTCTCGGATTCGAGACCGGTCGCCTAAAAACTGGCACTCCTGCCCGTGTGGATAAGCGTTCGGTGGATTACTCCCGCATGGAACCGCAACCGCCCGATGACGAGGTGCGTTGGTTTAGTTTTGATCCGGAGGTGTGGATCGAACGGGAACAAATGAACTGTCATCTCACCCGCACCACGGCGGCAACTCATCAATTAATCAGAGATAATTTACATTTATCCCCCATTTATGGCGGTTTTATTGACTCCAAAGGACCGCGTTATTGTCCTAGTATTGAGGATAAAATCGTCCGTTTTGCCGATAAAGAAAGTCATCAAATTTTTATTGAACCGGAAGGGCGCGATATTCCCGAACTTTATATCCAAGGCTTTTCAACGGGACTGCCGGAAAATGTTCAATTAGCAATGCTGCGGACTTTACCCGGTTTAGAAAACTGTGTGATGTTGCGGGCTGCCTATGCAGTGGAATACGATTATTTACCAGCAACTCAGTGTTATCCAACCCTGATGACGAAGAAGATTGAGGGGTTATTTTGTGCGGGACAAATTAACGGCACAACCGGTTATGAAGAAGCGGCAGCCCAGGGACTGGTGGCGGGGATTAATGCGGCACGGTTTGCTTTAGGAAAAGAGTTAATTGTTTTTCCCCGGGAGGAAAGTTATCTAGGAACTTTGGTCGATGATTTGTGTACTAAGGATCTGCGGGAACCCTATCGAATGTTAACCAGTCGTTCTGAATATCGCTTAGTATTGCGATCGGATAATGCCGATCAAAGATTAACACCTTTAGGGCGAGAAATTGGCTTAATTGATGACCGGCGTTGGCAATTATTCCAGAGCAAACAAGCTAATATTATCGCCGAAAAAGAACGCCTACACGAAACGAGAATTAAAGAACGGGATGAGGTAGCAATCGCCATCGTTAAGGATACGGAACAAAAAATCAAAGGTTCTCTCTCTTTAGCGGATTTACTGCGTCGTCCTAGCTTGCATTATCTCGATCTTGATCGCTATGGTTTAGGTAATCCTGATTTAAATTTAGCCGAAAGAGAAGGGGTAGAAATTGAGATTAAATATTCCGGTTATTTGAAGCGACAACAAAATCAAATTGACCAAATTAGTCGCCACAGTAACCGTCATTTATCCCCCGATATTGACTACATGAAAATTGAAACTTTGTCAATGGAATCCAGGGAAAAATTAACAAAAATTAAACCCGCCACCATCGGCCAAGCCTCGCGAATTGGCGGAGTCAATCCCGCCGATATTAACGCTTTATTAGTGTATTTAGAAATGCGGCAGATGTCGGCAGTTAAAAGTTAGGAAATAATCCTAATTATCAGCGATCGAGAGTTATCATCGGCTGCTTAATTAGGGTTTGCTGAATAAATGTGAAATGTAGGCAAGGTAAGGGTTTTGTGGCTTTTCTCGCGAAACAGGTGCAAGATTTTGAGAGAATCATGCTTCAAAACCTTGCGTCTTCATCGGCCCGCCTCCTGTAGGGGCGAAGCATTCGGGCAATAACCTATCGGTGAAACCGTAGATTTTCTATCCGAATGCTTCGCCCGTACTTTTTCAGCAAACCCTAAGTGGGTGGGTGGAATTAAATATAAAATGAACGTAGGTTGGGTTGAAGCATGAAACCCAACGCCCGCATGGGTTACGCTACCGCTAACCCATCCTACAAATAATTGTGCCTACCTACTTAATTAGCAGCCCCAATCAAAATAAAGGGCGACCAAAAATAAGGATGGCTTTTAATTTGACTCAGTTTGGCCTGTCGCATGGCTTCACTTTTAGTCATACCATTCTTGAGATTTTGATAAAATTGGGTCATAATTTCCGCACTGGTATTATCTTCAGCACTCCAAAGACTGGCAATTACTGATTTAGCACCGGCTCTTTCTAAGACGTAAGCAAGTCCTGAAATTTCCTGGCCGTCTGCGTTGGCTTCTTTGGCGGTTTGACAAGCACTAAGAGTGATTAATTCGGTATTTTTTAAGCCTAATAATGCAGCATCGGCGATGTTATATTGTTGATTATTGGCGAAAAGAATAGTATTAGCTTGCATATCCAAATTAGGACAGCCAGCAAGATTAAAGCATCCATGAGTTCCTAAGTGTAAAATCGAGAAGCGAAAGGCTTGTTTTTTGAATATATCTAAGGTTGCGTTTGTCCCGAGATATTTTTCACTTCCCGGAAAGAGTTTGCTGATAGTTTCTGCTTCTATTTCTGTGCCTTTAAGTTCTTCTTGGGTGGGTTTAGGGTTAGCAAATGCTAGACCTTGTAAGGGTTTTCTTTCGGTCGCGGGAGGAGTAGATGTGGAGATGCGAGTTAAATAATAAATCGGATATTTTTCTAGGAGAACTTGGTCATTTTTCTTATCGTAGAGAGTTTCAAAGGGAATATAGCGCAGTTGTTCGGTGGCGATAATAGCGATATTTTTCGGGGAACTGGTGGCAATTTGGGACTCGATGGGACGGATTAAAATCTCGTATAATTTACTACCTGTAACGAGGTAGTCGGCATTTTTATAGTCGGCTAATTGGTTGTGGTATTGACTGACAAGTTGATTAAAATCATCGCGTTTTGTATCACTTTGAATAACGATTAATTTTTCTCTAGTAACGAGAAATAGGGCGACTTTATCGCGGAGGGGAACGGGTTGAATAACGAGGGTATCAGGAGCGATATTTTTCTGAAGTTGGGCGATGTCGGTGGGTTTAGTTTCAAAAAGTTCAGCAATTTCTGGATATTTCTGTCCGATAGTTTCCGCATTTTTATACACTTTCTCCTCGAATTGTCGGATCTGTTGTGCCAGTTCTTGGGAGTATTTATCCTGTAGTTGTCGGCGCATTCCTTCGAGTTGTTGATTGTCGGCGTTCCAGTTATCAAGTGCTTTTTGTGCATCGGGATCAGCAACTTTGGCATTAATCAGGCGATTGTAATCGGCAAGATCGGCAGTAGTGGCGAGGTTAAGCCATTCAAAAGCTTTTTCGGGTTGGTTTTGTTGGATTAGGACTTCGGCGAGGGTGATAACGGTTCTTTCGTTAGAGGCTAAAAACGATTTTCGATTTTGACCTGCAATATTTTCCCTCGAAATATCTCCCCGTATCTTGAGGATAATGTTGAGGGACTCTTCCAAATTCTTGATCGCTTCTGCGGGTTGATTTATCTTTTGATAAGCAACTCCTAAATTATTTAAAGAATTAGCTTCCCCTTTTAGATCGCCGATTTTCCTCGCTATGGCTCGATTCTCTTGATGGTAATCGATCGCTTTCTGATATTGTCCGAGGGAAAGATAAGCACTTCCTAAATTGCCTAAAGAATCGGCTTCCCCTTTTAGATCGCCTATATCCCTCGCCATGGCTAAAGACTCCCGGTGGTAATCGATCGCTTTTTCGTACTCTCCGAGGAAGTAGTGAGCAACTCCTAAATTGTTTAAAGAAACCCCTTCCCCTTGGCGATCATCTATCTCCCTCGCAATGGCTAAACACTTTTCATGGAACTCGATCGCCTTTTGGTACTCTCTGAGGGATTCGTAAGCATTTCCTAAATTGTTTAAAGATTTGGCTTTACTTCCTCGATCGCCGATTTTCTCAGCGATTTCTAAAGACTTCTGGTGGTCATCGATCGCTTTTTGATACTGTCCGAGGGATTGGTAAACGTTTCCTGAATTGCCTAAAGAATCGGCTTGCACTTTTAGATCGCCGATTTTCTCAGCGATTTCTAAAGACTGCTGGTGGTAATTGATAGCTTTTTGGTACTGTCCTAGTAAGTGGTAATCAACTCCTAAATTGTTTAAAGAACTGGCTTCCCCAGAACGATCATCTAACTCCCTCGTGATGTCTAAAGACTGCTGATGGTAATTGATCGCTTTTTGATACTCTCCACGCGATTGGTAAGCGTTTCCTAAATTGTTTAAAGAGGCCGCTTCCCCCTGTCGATCTTTAATCTCCCTCCTGATGTTTAAAGACTGCTGATGGTAATCGATCGCTGTTTGATACTCTCCACGCGATTGGTAAGCGTTTCCTAAATTGTTTAAAGAATTGGCTTCCCCTTGGCGATTAACTATCTCCCTGTTAATGACTAAAGACTTTTCGTGGAGATCGATCGCTTTTTGATATTGTCCGAGGGAAAGATAAGCACTTCCTAAATTGTCTAAAGAAGCCGCTTCTCCTTGGCGATTTTTGATTTCTTGATAAATTTGTAAGGCTTTTTCCCACGATTGCAAGGCTTCTCGAAACTGACTTATTTTATATTGTTGAGCGCCTTGCTCGAAAAGCTTATCCGCTTCTTTTCGCTGTTTTTCTGCTTCCATTAATACTAAAAGTTTTTCAGCACTTTTTTCTAAATCAGCATCCTTAATTTCTTTTGCGATGGTTAAAGTCTGCTGAAAAAATTCTATGCTCTCCTTAAATTCTCCTAACTCATAGTAAGCCCCACCGAGATATAAAAAGGCGAGGGCTTCTACACGACGTTCTTTTGACTCTTGTGCTATTTTAACCGCATTTTCTAAAACAGAAATAGCTTGACGGTATTGACCGTCGTTAACATAGGCATTGCCTAAATTAGCGGTAGATTTAGCTTCTCCTGAAAGGTCTTTAATTTGCCGGTAGGCTATCACCGCCTGTTGACAGGATTGAATCGCCAATTTTACTTGATTATTATCAAGATTCTGGCGACATAATTGCAAAAGTTGATCCGCTTCTGCTTTCCTCGCATCCGTATTTTGCGCTATTACCGCAGGGACGAGAGAGGAGAGTTTCCCGTTAACAACTGGTAGGGTGACGGTAGCCACTAGAGAAAGAGTAAGTAAGGCGTAAAATTTGGGATTCATAGTTATTTCCGCTATCAGTTATTAGTTAATACACCTCATCATGAGTTCCAATGTTAATCAAAACTATCCTATCTGTTTGAGTTTTTTCGTCTCGTTCTAAATAGAAAATGATGCGGCAATCATAACCACAGGAACAAGCTCTCAATTCCTGATATTCTCCCCTGACTCGATTAACATTTCTTGCTGTTCCCTGGGTAAGCGTAGGCTGCTGCCAAAGAAGCCATGTCAGGAGGCGACTCAGAATAAGCCAGAAAATTTTGCGGTCGGGAAAGTGCGCTTTCTAGCAACCCCTCATCTCGAATACCCTCTAATCCACCATGCTCGGCTATTTGGCGGTGATGAATCGCGAGAGCTACCCCATCAGCTATCCAGATTAGCTGGTTCATGAGCCTAAGTTGCCAGCTTTCTCAAAACATTCCAGTCTTCGCGCATCACTTCCTCCGCCACTTCCATTTGCTGGACAAATTCGGGGTCGTAGGGTGTAAGCTCAAAGCCATTCGGCGTTTCCAAAAGGTAGAGCATATCGCCTTTACTAAGGCGCAGCTTCTCCACCAACTCTTTCGGGAAAATCACCCCCATAGAGTTCCCTACCGTTGTGACTTTTAACTTAATCATCGTTTTTTGACTGAGTAAATATATCAATTATAGCACCTCCCATATTTCCTGAATTTCTCACATCACTTAACAATTTAGTATTAACTTTCCGAACCATTGTCTAATCTCTTGTTTTTCACTCTCTTCCAACGGAAAATCAATATTTTTGAATCGTTCGGCCGTTCTCTGTTTGACTCCTAAAATCTCAATCCCTACAATCCTATCCGTCTCATCGTAATCATAGATAATCCCCAGCGCTACTTCCTCAGAATCAATAACCTTTCCCTCAAAACGACGAATATAAGCGGCATTAGCGGCTCGATCATAGTTTATTTTCATAGTTTCCCCTTTAATCGGCGTTCAAAATGGACAGTTACCAAAAGATTATAATTACTAAGTAGGTAGGCGTTAAAAATTATCAGAAACCCCCCTTATCAAGGGGGGACTAAGGGGGGATCAAACCCCCCTTATCAAGGGGAGCATGGGGGACCGGCACCCCCCTTATCAAGGGGGGCAGGGGGGATCGGCACCCCCCTTATCAAGGGGGATCCCCCCGCCTATCGGCACCCCCCTTATCAAGGGGGATCCCCCCGCCTATCGGCACCCCCCTTATCAAGGGGGGCAGGGGGGATCGAACCTAAAATCCATTTTCAATTCAATTTCACCCACCTACTTACCCATGAAAACTAAACAAGAATACCTCAACGCCCTAGTCAACTTTGACCAACCCTTATCAACTATCCTCCCTATCCTAAAAACCTTTCCTTGGGACAGTAGCGAAGCAATTATCACCCTAAAAAAAGAGCATCTGATCGATATTCTCGATCGCTATCTCAATAACGCTCTATCTGCCACCGACCTAGAAAACTGGGCCGATGCCATCGAATGCAGAGAAGATATCGCCTATAAAACAGATGAGGAAAATCTCATCAATGACATCATCTTTGACCTCGCTAACCCGACCTTAAACGATCCACTATCACCAAAAATAATCGAACAATACATCAGCCAATTTTCCTATTTAAAGTCTTCCTTGATTGCCTAAAAAATAGACCTCTCTTTTGTAAATTTTAATGGGGGTTTACTTGAATCTCAATTTTGTCCGAGGGGTTGAACTTAATTTCCTCCACAACGTAGGAACTATTGACCGCCACGGCTTCGATTCCTCGCAATTCTAAGGGCTTCAGCGAGGTTAAAGTTACTTCCGCTTTTCCTTCATTAACATCAACAATTTTGAAATTCTGTAGGGGTTCCTGCCAGCGTTTTCTATTCTCTTTTGGATTGCTTGATTTCTCTTCCCCACGAATAACAAGCGTTCCACTTTTGATAATAACCTTCCCTTGAAACTCTATCTGTTTGATCTCTTTCATCGCCACTTCTTTTGTTTTTGAATCTCTCCCTAAAGCGATCGTTTTTGTTGGAGAATCGAACTTGATTAATCTCCCAGATAGAGAAGTGCCATTTTTTAAAGATACTTTTGTATTATCCGGTATGAATACGGGGATTACGGGAGATCGATCGCCGGTGGCTGGTAGATGATAGCCAGCAAGAGAGGCGATAAAAACTAGGCTAGTTGCGGTTATTATTGGGTAGAGTTTTTTCGGCGTTGCATAATAGAGATATGAATGGAGGAAATCAAAATGCAATGCCCTGAATGTAAATCTACCCATATCCGTAAAAATGGCATCAATAAACAAGGTAAACAAAATCATATTTGTGTAACCTGTGGCCGTCAATTTATT
>NZ_JADBVE010000209.1:0-6875 GCF_020245285.1 Microcystis sp. M31BS1 | reverse complement strand
GGGAGTATTTTCAGTGAACAGTAAACAGTAATCAGTGAAAAGACAGTAGGAAACTTCTATTTAATACTGCTCACTTAAAACTCAAATCTGATCACTGATAACTTACCCACTGATAACTGATAACTGATTACTGATAACTGATAACTGATTACTGATTACTATGCTGTAATTTCCAGAGAAAACTAGCGAGGAGATTGGTGATAACATGAGCGAGGATCGGGATTAATAAATTACTGGTGATGATGACGGTATAACCGAGGGCAAAACCGACAACAGTTGCCCAGATAACATAGGGCCATTGTTGGGAACCGCTAAAATGGAGGATACCAAAAATTAGACTAGAAACGGTTAAACCAAAGATATTTAAGCCTAAAGCTGGCAAAATTACCCCGCGAAATAATAATTCTTCACTTAACCCCGGCAGTAATCCAATCCAAATTAAATCAGGCCAAGCTAAAGGTTTAATGACTAATTGTAAGTAAGCGTTAGCACTATGGCGATAACTAGACCAAAAACGATAGAGAAGCCCACTAATTCCACTAATTGCCCCCGCTAAGGCTAATCCGAACAAGAAATCCGGGAGAGTCCAGCGAATGGCGGGAATAGCGATCGCACCGAAATATTGCCAAACTTTGGCGACTACCAGCAAGATAATCGCCGTTACCGCCATAATGGTGAGGACTTGTGTGCGTGTCAGGGGATCAAATTCGGAATTAGGGGAATTAGTCACGGATTCTCGGATAAACAGCGTAAAGAGTTTAAAGTAGGGCGAAGAGATGCTAGGTTAACCCCGGCCCGTTGACAAACGATCGCACCGATCGCCTCCATATACGAGTGTACCCTAATTGCTTTCACCCCTAGAGGTTCCGGGGCCACCTTCATTCTTGTACTATTTTCCCCAACAGTAATCAGTACACTTTTTTCTTGACAAAAACTCAAAACTGTGCAACAGCCGCAGGCACTGGCGGGAACGATCAGCGCGTCCACCTCCCGGCCCCAAATAGCATCGGGACTGGGCTGCTTGACCAATTGGGGGGCGCGACTTAAACCCACCAAAACGCAGGGTAAAAAAGTATAACCGATTTCTTCGGCCGCGGCCTTGGGGGAAAGTTGCGGATCGAGGGGCAGCGGACTTAAAGCGGGAGCGTGGGCTGCCGGTATTTGGAATTGTCGGACCACCAGATGGGAAATTACCGCCTCGGCCCCGGCAAGGGGATCCACCCCCTGACCATGGCGATAATTAGCCAGGGCAATGCTATCGGGATCGTCGGGAAAACGGGCAACAATGGCGATCGCTTCCGCCCGGCCCTGGTTAATCAGTTTTTCTGCTCCCCGCAGCAAGCTGTCGGGATTACCAATTGTTCCCCAACTGGCCCCAGAGGCTGCCTCTCGCAACTGCACATTTAAGGGGGCATCGGTGATAACGTAATCGGTCAGATCTAAGCCTAGGGTGGCCCGGACAGCATCGGCAGCCTGAAGGTGTCTTTGCAAGAGGTCAAATTCAATGGCGCGATCAAATAGTAACCCGATGCGATTTTGATGGACGGGACTTAATCCCCAATCCCCCCGGGCAAAACGATCTAAAGCGTAACCCTCCACATAATAGGTGTTGTCCAGAGGCCAGTACAGTTGTGCGCCATTAAGGACATTGGGATGGGTAATTAGGCGATCGCAAACTTTGGCGATCGCTCTGGCCACGGGAATGCCATCCCCAGCATAACCGCCAATCGCGGCCCCGATGCCGGTGGGAATAATTAGTACGGCGGTATAGGGACGGGAATTCACGAGGCAGTGGTGACAATCGCTTCGACTTTGACTTGATTATTCTCGGTATCCACTTCTGTGATTGCCCAACGCAAGGGTTCACCCCGTTTGGCCAATTCTTTTTCAATTTCTTGCTGCAGTTGTTGCGGGGTTTCCTGTAGGTCGATTTCGGCGCTAATAAAGTGAGTGGTCATAGTCATAACTCCCGTGGATCATCTCATTTAGTTTACCGCAGTGGGGAGACCACTTCCTGAGCGTTGCGGGGGGGAGTGGGGAGAAGACCGATAGCCGTAGTCTGACACCTTTAGGAATAGACCTCTTGTAAAAATCAACAATTATCTTGGTTGGTTAGGAGTCAGCAGCCAGTAGCCAGGAGAATTAAGAAGGAACAGTCATCAATTAAACAGTCTATTTGGATATTTTATGCCACTTAATCCTTATTTTTAGCGTTTTTAAACCATCAAAAATCAATTGTGCCAGAGATTTAAGCATTAGCTTCAAAATAGTTAAGAATTATTCTCAACTATTAAAAAATATTGTTGATACTAGACTTGGCTAAAAAAAAGCCCTAGACTGAATGGTTGACAAGAAAATTAGTCTAGAGCCTGATTAAGCCAAAGAAGCGATGCCAGTTGCTCCTTTAGCAGTGCATAGTTGAGGCTAAGTGATTACTAGAATCATTTAGCGCCAGCTTTGTCTATGTCTAAATTCTAGTCTTGACGTTATTTAGCGTCAACTTGAGTCTAAAAATCCTTTGATGGTTGGACACAGGTATTCTCTGGACTTTTTTGAGCAAAGTTCGACCTAATTGAGATAATTTCTCATTTACTCTTTCCAAATCGTCAAGGAGAAGCAGATGTTATCTGATCCCACAGAATCCGAAAAAATAGATTTCCCCAAAACCCTAGATATCGCCACCGTTTGCGTTTATGGGCTAGGAATCCTCTCGGCGGGCTTATTTTTATTCCTGCCCTTCGTCAATCTCCTGCATCCGAGTCCGTGGCAGCGATGGTTAGGCACAATTCACGGTTTTGGCTCTTTATTAGCCCTAGTCGTCATTGTTTACGCAGGCCACCTCGCTTTTCCCCTGTTAAGAGGTTCTAGCAAACTCTTGCGGCAAATGCGAACCCTCACCTTCTGGGCTACCGTCCTCGCTTTTTTAGCGATCGCCACTGGTAATTTAGCCTATATGCGCTATCGGGCCGATTTAGAGTTTGGCGGTGCGCGGGCATGGCTAAAGGAAAATTCGCCCCTCGGTCAATACGTCCTCATGGAATACCACGAATTCAGCGTCCTTTTTACCCTACCCCTAGGCGTGGCCTGCACTTGGATTCTCTGGAAATACGGCGACTCAATTTTGGACAAAGCTAACCGACCGGTGTTAACAGCCACTTGCATTGCTCTGATGGCAATGATGTTTTTTGCTATGGGTGGTCTCGTTAGCGGCCTCGGTGTCGCCAAAATTCAGGCTCTGTAAACCCTTATTTGCTGATTCAACTCAAAAATGACTAAAATTCAACTTTCGCTCGTTCTAGCCACTGTTTTCGGCTTACATACTGTGTCTCCTGCCCTAGCGGGTTCGATGTATAAAATCACCGACTTGGGTACACTCAGCCCCGATGGTACGGATACGAGGGCAGCCAGCATTAACAACCAAGGTCAAATCGTCGGTCGTTCCCGCACTGCCGGTAATACCGCTTCTAGTGGCTATATCTGGGAAAACGCTACGATAACGGCTTTACCCCTTACTGGCCCAGTTAATGGCGGCACCCCCGTCACTCTCCCCGGTCGCGGTGGTTTATCTCGTTCTATTAATGACGCAGGGATGATTGTCGGTGCGGGAGATGAAACCGCCGGACCCACAGACCGGGCGTTATTGTGGACTCCTAACGGTTCCGGGGGTTACGACCTCAACATTTATAACTTTGGTGGCCTGGAAAGTTATTTTATCGACATCAACAACAGCAATCAGATTGCTGGTTATCATATCTTTGAAACCAATCGAAGAAACGCTATTTTCTGGGAAGATGGTACGCGCATCAACTTACCTAGTCTTGACGGCGATCAAAATTTTGGTTTAGCCATTAATGACAATACCGAAATCGTTGGTTATGTAGACTCCGATGGTGTAGTGGACGGAACTAATGTCTACAGTGCTGCTTTTTGGGAGCAGGATGCCAATGGTAATTTTGTCCTGACTAATCTAGGAATTCCCAACGGATTCGCCCAAAGTTTTGCCCGAGATCTTAACGAAAATGGCTTAGTTATTGGTCAAGCGACTAATGGTTCAGGAGCCACTTTAACCTCTAGTGGATTCCTCTGGGATAACGGCAATTTGATTAATTTAGGCAGTCTTGGTGGTACGCGAGGCGATGCTTTAAGTATTAACGAATCTGGTCAAATTGTTGGCTTTTCTAATCTTGCTAGTGAAGTTGCCCATGGGACTCTTTGGCAAGAAGGCCAGTTATTTGATTTAAATAATTTAGTCATTAATGGTACGGGTTGGGTTTTAAATCAAGCCACGGGCATTAATGGGCGTGGCCAAATTATTGGTTTTGGCACTTTTACTAATGAATTGGGAGAAACGGAAACCCGCGCTTTTCTCCTAGAATCTGTACCCGAACCTAGCACCATTATGGGACTTTTAGCGGTGGGAATTTTGGGTTTTACACAGTTACGAACTCTTAAAAAATAGGAGCAACTCTCATGACACAACCCTATGTTGATAGCCCTTGGTACGGTAAAATCTGGGCTTTTGTACAACAATTTCCCCAAGGTTTAGCCCAAGGTGCCAAACGTTCTCCCGCTACTTCTGGCCCTGCAGCTGCGGCAATTATTAGCGCCGCAATCGGTTGTTGTTTAATGATGGTTTCTCACCATTTTTCCGATGCAGACCAGACAAAAACCGTAGAAACTCTGCTCTGGAATTTAGGGTCTTGGATTCCTGGCAGTAAAAATCCTAGCAAAATGTGGGGTAATATTGGCAGTTATACCGGCAAAGAAACTATGTTATTAATTGGCTGGTTAATCAGTTGGCCTATACTCCATTATCTCTGGAAAGATCGCAAGATTAAGGCTAAAACAATTCTCTTTTGGTTTTTCGCCCTCATTATTGCCGCCACCGCTATGTCATGGCATCCTATCTTTCCTTATTTACCCTTAACTTAAACTTATGGAGGTAACAAAATGGATGTTCAAATTAGAAAACTTTCCTCTCGTAAAATGCACAATATCGTCTGGATTTTAGTGGGAGTTTTTGGTTTATTTGCTATTACTTTTCCTCTGTCTATGTGGCGAGTCAGCAATATGGAAAAGTTTCAAGGTTCTCATGTTAAATCTTTACCAGTGGAAGGAGAAGTGAATTGCAAATCTTCACGGATTACAACTAAATAAGGGGCTGGCTTAATACTAAGCAAGACAGTTTCAGCTAAGAAGGAAAAAATGTCATATCCTGTGGAGGCAAAACATCAAATAGTTGTTGAAAAGGAGAGACAATTTCTGAATTTTTGGCTGAGACTAAAACCCCCTTTTCAGAGATTTTATCTACTCCAAGTAATCTGGTTAAGCTGTACTAAATTTAAACTGAGTATTGGAAATTTGGCTCTTCTGGTTTCTGTGTGGAAACGAGGTCTATACTGATAGTTTCTTCCGCGGCTCGACTGAGCTTCGCTGAACGTAAAAATAGCCCTAAAAGTCTTGCCCGATAAGCATTTCACGATTCCATAAGCAAAAATTATCACACAAAGAATAAGAGAGCCATTCTCGTACTATAATTGATAGTAGGCTTTCCCCTAGAGATTATGATCGCAGTTCCCAACTACATCAGTCCCCAAGAATATCTCGCTATCGAGCGCCAGAGTCAGATCCGTCATGAATACCGACGTGGTTTGGTTTATGCGATGGCCGGCGGTACGGATAATCACGAGCGCATCGCCTTCAATTTTCTCAAAGTCATTGACGAACATTTCGGCGACTCTACAGACTGTAGGTTTCACTCGGGTAATGTCAAGGTTAACTATCAAGATCAGTTTTATTACTATCCCGATGCTTTTGTTACCTGCGATCCGCGCGATCGCCAAGATCGTTATCTGAAACGCTATCCGAAACTAATTGCGGAAGTGCTTTCCCCCAGTACGGCCGCTTTTGACAAGGGCGAAAAATTCCAAGATTATCAACAGATAGAAACGTTAGAAGAATATGTATTAATTTCCCAAGAAGTCCAGCGCGTGGAATGCCGTCGTCGTAATTCTCTGGGGATATGGGAAACGACTATTTACGAGACAGGCGATCGCGTGATCCTGTCAAGTATTAACCTAGAGTTAGCCATCGCCGATCTCTACCGGGGAATAGATTAAAATGCGAACTACTCTCAAGGGAGTTGAGAGCTTACTGCTTCCATGGCAATGGATAGACCGCATTTAGTTTATTTGTACTAACTAGGGCTTGCTGAATAAATCTAAAAACCTTGTTGGATAAGGCTTTTAGACTTTTTTCCCCTCAAAAAGTGCTGATCATTGGAGTGATCGGGGGTAAAATCCCTGGACTTTTTCCCTGAAAATTAGGTAACTGACCCTCAAAATCGGTAAAACCCTACACCCCACACCCCACCTGCCCCCCCGATGTCGGGGGGGTTGGGGGGGGTCACACCCTGCCCCCACCAACAAACTTTTTCAGCAGACCCTAACTAGCTCGGCAATTTTCCAGCCATTGTTCTAAATCCTGTAGTGACTGAAAATCTAACAAAGCTTCTCCCAAGTTTTCTAACTGTTCTAGGTCAAGACTGCGGATATTGGGCAATAATTCGGGAGAAATGTCCCCTATCCGCCGATTTAATAGACGTAAAACTAGGTTAGCTTCTCCTTCTTGTCGTCCTTCTTGTAAACCCTCTTGTAAACCCTCCGACCAGATTTCTTGATAGATAACTGATTCTTTCATGATGTCTTTCCTCAATAATCGTTGAATGATGTCTTTCTCTATACTTTAGACGTTCATAATCTGAGATTTATTAAACTTCTGAAATCGTAGAGTCAGCAAGGAATCCAGTTCTTTTTTATGTTTCAAATGGGCATCATTCAAACATTCATAAATGGCTGAAGAAAAGTCAGAAAAGT
>NZ_JADBVE010000208.1:0-3105 GCF_020245285.1 Microcystis sp. M31BS1 | reverse complement strand
TAACTGATAACTGATAACTGATAACTGATAACTGATAACTGATAACTGATAACTGATAACTGATAACTGATCACTGATAACTGATAACTGATAACTGATCACTGACTCCTGACTCAATGTTCGACAAAGATAAGCAAAAATTATTCATTGACTCCAAAAACTTGAGAATATTTAAATTAACATTTCGCAATATTTACAAATTCTTAAGAATTAATTGAGAAAGATTTTTATTTAACAACGATGTTACAGTGGTAACAGCGATTTTACTGAATTTCATAATGGGTTATCTTGTGCTTTTTTGGACAGCAAAGGTTGAAACCCTTGCCACACCTAGAAGGTGATCCCAATTAAGACGGTTAAATCAGTCAATTTCACCCACAACGATGATCTTTTTTTTGTGTAGTTTTATTGCAAAGAAAAAGTTTTTTTGACAAAAAGCAGAAAGTATGTAGGAGTAGTTATGGCAGAGTGGGGAAGTGGGGTGTGGGGTGTGGGGTGTGGGGGGACGGAGTAGGGGAGCAGGGAGAAAAAACTGATGACTGATGACTGATAACTGATAACTGATTACTGATTACTGACCCCTCATAGATTTTTACTTAACTTTATGTCTTTGGTAATTTGTACGGGTTTTCATGATTCTAGATTGACCGAGGATTTTTTAGGACATCTGGGGAGCAAATCGGTCAAATTAAGTCCCTATATTATTATTTCGCCTTTTTCTTGCTTAAATGAAGCTTTATCACTGGGAGAAGCTCTAACCTTGATTGGGTTTAGTGCGGGGGTGGTAAATGCGATCGCTTTAGCTCATTATTGGCAAGCTCAAGGGGCGACAATTCGAGCTTTAATAGCTCTAGACGGGTGGGGAGTGCCATTAATCGGTAATTTTCCCATTTATCGCCTGAGTCACGATTATTTTACCCATTGGAGTTCCTGTTTACTGGGTAGCGGTGGAGAAAATTTTTATGCGGATCCGCCTGTGGATCATCTTAGCCTTTGGTCGTCCCCCGATCGAGTGACCGGTTGGTCTATCAATGGTAATTTTGTCCAACGCACCACAGCGTTAACTTTTTTATCTCAAATCGGTCGGGCGAGAATCAATTAACTATAATTAGCTAGTCCCCTCCCTATCTTTCCTATTTCTTTACCGCTGCCGACTCATGAGTACATCCGTCCCGAGTTCTTCGATTCTCTTGGTGGGAATTGAGGAGAATATGGCTAAACTAGCTAGTGCAGACTTGAAAGAAGCAGGTTATCGCCCCCTGATTGTGCCTAGCCTTGATATGGCTTTCCCAGAAGTGGAAAGTTGGCAGCCAGCGATGATTATACTCGATCGCTTCCTGGCGGCGGAGGCTGGTGTGAATTTTTGTCGTCGTTTACGTTCCCAGGGAAGTCGCGTTTATATTATTTTGTTAGTATCTCAAGAAACCCTAGAAGAACGTCTCGCCTGTTTGGAAGCGGGAGCCGACGATTATTTTCTCAAACCCTATAATTCGCAATCTTTTCTCAAATTAATCCGTTTTTACCTGCAACCTCTGGAAATTATCCCCGAACAATTGCGTTTCGGTGACTTAGTATTAGATTTAGCCAGTCGTAGTCTCTCCTATAAAAACAAAAATATTGAGTTGACGATGAAGGAATTTGAACTGCTGCGCTACCTCATGACTCACCCCAAAGAAGTATTATCGAGGGATCAAATTCTCGAAAATGTCTGGGGAGACGAATTTCAAGGAGAATCAAACGTTATTGAGGTATATATTCGCTATTTACGCCTGAAGATGGAAGCTGGTGGTCAAAAACGCCTCATTCATACCGTGCGCGGTGTCGGCTACGTTTTAGGGGAATCTTAACAGTAATCAGTGATCAGTGATCAGTAATCAGTAGATTGCTTTTATTTATTCTCCCTGCTCCCCAGTCCCTAATTCCTAATTCCCGCTCCCTGCTCCCCAGTCCCTAATTCCTAATTCATATCACTGATTACTGTTTACTGATCACTGAAAAGCCCCACCACCCTAGTCAAGGGCTGCTATTCAATCTGGATGGAGTTGGGGGAATCGATAGGAGGGGTGGAACTTCCCGGAGTGATAGTTTGACGGTATTGACTATAAAGACGGTCGCGCCAGGCAAAAAAGCCCTCGTAGGCGCTATTATCGGCTAACCCTGGGATCCCCTTGCCTTGCAATTCCCTGGGTAAGTTGAGATAGGAACCCTGGGGAAACTGAAGCAGTACACTTAATCCCGCCACGGCTAAATCGGCTAAACTGGGCTGATCCCCGACTAAATAGGGACGATTGGCTAAAATGAGGTTCAAAGCTTCTAAATCCTGTTGTAGCCCTTTTTTCGCCGTATTGATAGCATCTTTTCCCAGACCTACACCCGCCCCCAAAATATCAATTAATTCCCCTGGCATAGAACCCAGCAACAAGCGCATAAAATCGGGAGTTTCCCGGGGTAAAAAGGCGGTACGAAAGTTTTGATTTTGGGCAAAAGCGCCGAGAAAAGCGGTTCTTCCTTTTAATCCCAGGGATTCATCGGCCCATTCTTCGATTAATAAACATTGACCCCGTTGGAGGGGATCTGTGGGGATAATTGGTTTTTCAGGATACTTGCGATCGAGATAAAAAGCAATCTCGGTCGAGTCAGCGATATAAGTATCACCATCCTTGAGGACCGGGACCTGGCGCTGTCCGGAAAGACGGAATAATTCCAATTGTCCCACCCCTGGCACCACGTCCCTTTTTTTATAGGCAAGACCTTTATAGTCGAGGATGAGACGGACTTTCTCACAATAGGCAGATAATTCAAATTGGTAGAGTTCTAGCATAGGATGATATGGCCTCTCGATAAATCAGTTTCTCCCTGATTACTCTAACCCTATCGGGCATCAATCGCCTAAACCTAAAGACTTTACTCCGATTTTACTCAAACATTTGTACTAAAAACGAGAAAGGCGAAAAAATAATCTTTTGCTATACTTTAGACGTTCATAATCTGAGATTTATTAAACTTCTGAAATCGTAGAGTCAGCAAGGAATCCAGTTCTTTTTTATGTTTCAAATGGGCATCATTCAAACATTCATAAATGGCTGAAGAAAAGTCAGAAAAGTT
>NZ_JADBVE010000207.1:0-32666 GCF_020245285.1 Microcystis sp. M31BS1 | reverse complement strand
CTTGTGTTGGTGTGGGGTAAAATCGAAACGAGTAGGCTTTTTCCATGTCTCACATTTTAGCATATATTTCGTAAACGATGCTCATATTTAACAGTAAAGCCGTCGTAGAACGACGGGGTTTCAGACCCAAATTTTCGATGAAGCGGTGAAAGCGGGTAAAATCGACGGTTATGTGGAGTATTCTGGCACGGCTTTCACGGGAATTTTGCAAGAAAAACCCCTTAACGATGCCCGATTAGTCTCTGAAAAGCTGCAAGAGATTTATCCGGAAAAATTTAATCTAGAAGTGTTTCCCAGTTTAGGATTTGAGAATACTTTCGCCATTGTTATCCGGGGAGAAACCGCCAGTCAATACAATCTGAAAACTCTCTCGCAAGTTGCTAAATATACACCCAATTGGCAAGCGGGTTTTGGTTATGAATTTTTGGAAAGGGAAGACGGTTACAAGGGATTAGCGAAGACCTACGGCCTAAATTTTGCCGGACCCCCGAAAGTGATGGATTTAGGGTTAATGTACCGCGCTTTAGCCGAAAAACAAGTGGATTTAGTGGCGGGAAATTCCACCGATGGCTTAATTCCCGTGCTAGATTTAGTCATCCTAGAAGATGATCAACGCTATTTTCCTCCCTACGAAGCGGTACCGATTTTTAACCTGGATAGTTTGCAAAAATATCCGCAATTGCGACAGGTTTTAGCGAAACTCACCGGCAAAATTACCTCCACAGCTATGCAGAAATTAAACTATCAGGTGGATGGACGCGATCGCAGGGTGGAGGAAGTGGTTAAAGAATTTCTAGTCTCCCTCTCTTAACCATTTAGTCACTCCCCCGGGTTGGTCGATTAAAGTAATGCCTTGGGCTTTTAATTCTGCGCGAATGCGATCGCTTTCGGCGTAATTTTTCGCTTTTTTCGCCTCTGTCCGTTGTTGGATGAGATTTTCGATTTCCGCTGCACTAATTCCCTCAGAAACAGGGGTTTCCCTCTGGTCGGCGGCAATTTCTAGACCCAAAACCCTAGACAATTTCACCAAAGTATGCCATTTTACCGCTAATTCGGCCAGATTACTGTCCGTATTACCCGCATGGGTTAAATTATTACCTTCCTTGCGTAATTCCTTAGCGATTTCAAATAACACCGCTAAACCACCGGCAAAGTTAAAATCGTGATTTACCGCCTCTTGAAAGCGATTTTCTAGCTCTTGGTCAGTAATTGCGGGATTATCGGGCGGAAGATGCTTATAACCAAAGGATAAACCCTCTTGTAAAGTATGCCAGCCATTAGTGGCCGCCTGCAATCCCTCATCGGAAAAATCGATCGGTTTGCGGTATTGGGCGCCTAAAATTAATAATCTTACGGCTAAGGGGTCATATTTTGCCAATAACTCGCGAATAGTGATGAAATTACCGAGGGATTTCGACATTTTTTCCCCGGCCACCTTAACCATGCCATTATGTAACCAATAGTGGGCCAGAGGTTTACCCGTAGCCGCTTCACTTTGGGCAATTTCGTTTTCGTGGTGGGGAAAAATCAGATCACTTCCCCCCACATGAATGTCGATAGTTTCTCCCAATTGTTCTTTGACCATGGCCGAACATTCAATATGCCACCCCGGACGACCTTGGCCCCAGGGAGAATCCCAACTAGGTTCCCCCGGTTTTGCCCCCTTCCAGAGGGCAAAATCAAAGGGGTCTTGTTTTTTAATTGCTTCCGGGTCGTCGGTTTCTACCCGGCCGCTGGCCCCGGCTTGCAGATCATCCAGTTTTCGCCCTGATAGTTTGCCATAATCAGAAAAACGACGGACGGAATAGTAAACATCGCCATCGCTGGGGTAAGCATAGCCTTTTTGTTCTAATTCATAGACTAGGCGCTTGATCCCGTCGAGGGTATGAGTGGCCCGGGGATAAGCGTCCGCCGGTCTGACTCCTAATTTTGCCATATCCTCAAAGTAGGCCTCGATAAATTTCTCGGCTACGGCTGCCATGGTGGTATGTTCATTTTTAGCCCGATTGAGAATTTTATCGTCAATATCGGTGAAATTCTGAATATAGCGCACTTGATAGCCGAGATACTCCAAATAACGCCGCACCACATCCCAAACCACACAGGTACGCGCATGACCCAAATGGCAATAATCATAGACGGTAATGCCGCAGCAATACATGGAGACAATGCCGGGGATGAGGGGGGTAAAGGGTTCTTCGCGACGACTGAGGGTGTTGTAGAGGATTAAGGTCATGGATGGAGAAATTTTTTTCTGGGGAAAAAGGCTAGTCCAATTTTATAGCAGTTATTTTCAGTTATCAGTGATCAGTTATCAGTTATCAGTGATCAGTTATCAGTGACCGCTAACCACTTTCCCTGATTTACTTACTATATTTTGTGTTTTTTGTCAAGGGGTTTTTGGGGTTTTAGTAAAGATGTGACGGTAAGATTCGAGAAGATAGGACTGTTTTGATGACAACTATTATTGATAGAATCGATAGAATAACGAGAGGAAAGCTTGATTGTTTGCCTCAACCGACAATTTTTAATTGTTAATAAACTTTGACCAGACCCTAACTATGAATGAACCACCTAATAGCGCTGGCGATGAAATCCAATTACCCCGGGGAGAAAGAGTTGACCAGCTAAGAAATCTCATCGAAACCCTACGCATTGCCGATGAAGTGGCCAATCGCGGTTATTTGATTACCAGCGCCGAAGTGGCCGATTTAATGGATATTAATCCAGGGGCCGTTACCAGTCGAGGCGACCATTGGCCGTGGCGAAATTGGGTAATCTCCCGGGTCAGACGGGAGGGAAACCAAATTCTTTGGCAGTTGGAAAAAGTCGATTAGGATTAATGGCAACCATCAGTTAATTTCTCTCTTAACTTTTGTCAATTAGCAATTAGGGTTTGCTAAATAAATCTAAAAACCTTGTTGGGTAAGACTTTTAGACTTTTGGTCAATCAAAAAGTCCCAGATCTGGGAGGGATCGGGGGGAAAATTCCGGGACTTTTTCCCTGAAAATTAGGTAATTTACCAGATGAAAATGGGTAAAAACCTACACCCCACACCCTGTCCCCACGAAAAACTTTTTCAGCAAACCCTAATTATCTCGTCATTTTCCCCCAGCAGATGACGCGCAAAACGTCGGGCCAGGGGCGGAGCAGATACAAGTGTACTGGTAAAGCCAGAAAATACCTGCAATCCCACTTTATCGGCGATCTCTCCCACTAGAGGCCGTCCCGAGGGAGCAAAGGCCACTAGGCAATGATGACAGCTGCCGGGGAGAGAGGCTAAAGAGGGCAGCAATGTCCCCACGGCGGTGCGGATTGCTTTTTCCCCGGCCAGAGGGTTTAAAATCGCATCTGGATCGGTGATAATGGCGCTAATTTGCCCTAGATAAAGGCTTTGATCCCGGAATTGTACCGCCCCCGTTTCTAAAACACTGGCAATTATTTCTGGGGTTTCTCTCTGCCAAATGCCCTGCTTTTCTAGTTGGGTGATTTTTTGCTCTAATAGCAATCTGGCAGCAATTGCGGGCATAACTAGGGTGTTTAATTTGATCTCAGTGGGGGGAATTTTGATCACCTGGGCATGGGTAAAATAGACGGGAGCAGTAATACCGGATTTTTGCAGTAAAGACCGGGTTAATCCCCCCGCACAGACGATAGTTTCCCCAGCATAATAATTATTTTTAGGAGTTTTTACGCCGGTAATTCTCGATGCAGTTTCAATTAATTCGATGACAGCTTCCCGAATAATCTTGCCTCCCAGACGCAGAAAAGCTTGTTGATAGGCAAGATTAGTTTTTTCGGCGTTGATGTGACCGTGGGGCAGTCGTAAAACTCCGGAGATAGCTGCGGGATTTAATAGAGGTTCTAAAGCGATCGCTGCTTGCGGATCGAGAATTTCGGGGGTAATAGCAAAGATAGCAAATTTTTCGGCCACAGTGGCTGGGTCATCTTCAGGGTTAACGGTGAGAATTAACTCTATGTCCCGGTATTCATTATCTATGCCCAATTCCTGGGATAAATTGCGCTGAATTTCTCGACCTTCTTGATATAATTTTCTCTGGATTTCTGTGGTAGCCGACCAATAGGCTAAACCCCCGTAACTGTAGAAAGTGGCGTTGAGGGGATGGGTTTCTTTTTCTAATAAGAGGACTCGACTGCCTAGGTTAGCTAGTTCATAACTTAAGGCGGAACCGGTGATACCACCACCGATAATTATATAATCATAAGTTGTGGTCATAATTGGGCTTATTTTTTCTCAATTAATCCATTCTATCATTATACTTGCTCAGTTCCCTGGTTCTGATTTGAGCAATAGTTGCTATAATTAGAGAAAAAGTTCAAAGCGGGATCAGATAACTATGCAACAGATAGAAACTAGGGGGATAACTGACTCATGGATTAAAGCTAGTTGGGAAGAATACCTAGAAGCGATTAACAACTTCCCAGAAAATCAAGGAAAAAGTTATTATTACAATGGCTATTATCGATTAGAAATGACTCCTATTGGATTTGAACACGCTAGAGATCATCACGTTGTCTTTTTGGGGGTGAGTCTCTACGCTATCCTCAAAGAAATTCCTTTTCAAGGACTCCCCACTTGTTCCTATCGCAAAAGAGGAATTAGAGAAGTGCAGCCCGATATATCTTACTATCTAGGAGAGAAAGCGAATCTGATACCAAATGGGACTTCGATTATTGATTTAAATCAGTATCCCCCACCAGATTTAGTCATTGAAATCTCAAAATCTACCCTTAATGATGACTTAGGCAATAAACGCTTACTCTACGAAGAATTAGGGGTTAGTGAATACTGGAGTGTTAAGGTAGATGATCCTCAAATATTTGCTTTTGAAATAATCGATCGAGGTAGCAAAAGAATTGATATATCAAAGGTTTTACCTAATTTAAAACTTGCGGTTTTAGAGTCAGCTTTACAACAGGCACGCAGCAAGGATCAAAGTCAGGTGGGACGTTGGTTAATCAGTCAATTTCAAGGTTAAATCCATAAAATCGAGGCTAATATTATGCAACAGCTAGAAACTACTATCTCGACAGATTTATGGATTAAAGCTAGTTGGGAAGAATACTTAGAAGCAATTAAAAACTTCCCAGAAAATCAAGGAAAAAGTTATTATTACAATGGCTATTATCGATTAGAAATGAGTCCTATTGGTAACGATCATGCCAGCGATCATGCTATTTTGCTCTTCGCTGTTAGTCTCTATGCCACCCTAAAAAATTTGGCCTTTAATGCCAAAGATAATTGCAGTTTTCGCAAGTCTGGTTATCGAGAAGTTCAACCGGATATATCTTATTATTTTGCCGACAAAGCTAATCTGATTCCCTACGGTACTTCGATTATTGATTTAAATCAGTATCCCCCACCAGATTTAGTCATTGAAATCTCAAAATCTACCCTCAATGATGACCTAGGCAATAAACGCTTACTCTATGAAGAATTAGGAGTTAGTGAATATTGGAGTGTTAACGTCGATTATCCCCAAATATTCGCTTTTGAAATAATCGATCAAGGTAGCAAAAGAATTGATATATCAAAGGTTTTACCTAATTTAAAACTTGCGGTTTTAGAGTCAGCTTTACAACAGGCACGCACCAGAGATCAAAGTCAGGTGGGACGTTGGTTAATCAGTCAATTTCAAGGTTAAATCTTACTGTTTTTTGGCAGCCGCTTTCTCCAATAAAGACTCGGCAAAAGCGATGGCATCTGCTGCCGAATTTCCTCCCGTTAATTGTGCCAATTCTTCCCTTCTCGTCTGACGATTATCAAGAGAAGTAACCCGGACAACCGTGCGAATTTCCGAGAGATTAGTGGGATTATCTTCGGCAATCATTTGTTTATAAACTCGAAAATGGTGATCAGCTAAAGCAGCCACTAAAGGTTGATGGGTAACGCACAAAACTTGATATTGTTGACCTAATTGATCTAATTTATCGGCAATTGCTTGGGCAACTTTTCCCGATACTCCCGCATCGATTTCGTCAAAAATCAGGGTTGCAGCTGCCGATTGGGATTGGGAAAAACAGGACTTTAAAGCTAGGAGAAAACGACTCATTTCTCCTCCAGAAGCGGTACTGGATAAAGGTTGGATTTTTTCCCCCGGATTGGGACTAAAATAAAATCCCACTTGATCGACTCCCAGACTGCTAGGATTACCCGGAGCAATCCGACAGACAAAAATCACCTTTTCCATGGCTAAAGGTTTTAATTCCTGTACCAATTGTTTTTCTAGTTGACTAGCGGTTTCTTGTCGCAAAAAGGTCAACTGAGTGCTAGTTTCTCGATAGATTTTTTCCTGTTGCTGACAAATTTTTTCTAATTCCTCAATCGATTGTCCTTCTCCCGTCAACTCCGCTAATTCCTGCTGTAATTTCTGATAATAATCGAGCGCTTCGGCTAAACTTGGGCCATATTTGCGACAAATGCGCTTAAGTTGGACAATTCTCTCTTCTATCTCGTTCAATCTCTCGGGATCTGCCTCTAGACTATCCCCATAAACGTTGATTTCCTGTCCCGCTTCCACCACCTGATTTAATGCCGATCGCACCATCTCTAAAATTGGCTCTAAACTACTATCATAAACCATCATATTTGTCAAGATATTTTCAGCTTTTCCTAACAAATCGGCGACGGCCGGTTGATCGCGATCGTTTTGGTAGAGTAGTTGATAGACTTGATAGCTGGAATTTTGCAAATCGACACCGTGGGAGAGTCGGTTTCTTTCCTGTTCCAACTGTTCCAACTCGTCAGCGTCAGTTAAATTAGCTGATTCTAGTTCTTTTAGTTGATATTCTAGTAAATCTAATCTTTGTAGGCGATTTTGTTCCGATTGCAACCTCTTATTTAAACTATTCTTGCTTTCTTGCCAGTTAAGGTAGGCTGTGGCTACTTTTTCCCGCTGCCGCAGCAGCGATTCACCCCCGTAGAGATCTAATAATTCCCTCTGTCGATTAGCGTCCATTAACTGAACTGTTTGACCTTGGGCGGTGATTTCTACCAAAAAATCTCTTATTTGCGCCATTTGTTGGCGATTAGCGACGACTCCGTTAATCCGAGAACGAGAACGCAAGGAATTATTAGTAATCACTAATTCCCGGCTGATGGTCAGACTATTATCCTCTAATGGGTCAATTTCCTGACTTTCTAGCCAAACAATTAATTCTGGAGTCAGAGAAAAAGTCGCTTCTAGGGTTGATTGTTGGCTTCCCTGACGGATGACGCGATGATTGACTTTACCACCGAGAACAATATCGATCGCATCTAATATAATCGATTTTCCTGCCCCCGTCTCACCGGTCAGTACATTTAATCCGCTGCCGAAAGTTAATTCTAAGCGATCGATGAGGGTAAAATTTTCAATTCGTAGGCAGGATAACATATATCAGTAATCAGTAATCAGTAATCAGTTGCTAAGTAGGTAGGCGTTAAAAATTATTAGACACCCCCCTTATCAAGGGGGGACTAAGGGGGGATCGGCACCCCCTTATCAAGGGGGGATTAAGGGGGGACTAAGGGGGGATCGGCACCCCCCTTATTAAGGGGGGGCAGGGGGGATCGAACCTAAAATCCATTTTTAATTTAATTATAACCAGCTACTTATTCTCATTATCCTTCAGCATTCCCTAATTTTCCCCGAAACGGTAGCCCTTCCCATAGACAGTATTAATTAGAGGTGTTTCTCCGTCCGCTTCGATTTTACGACGCAGCAAGCGCATCAGGGCAGCAACCACATTACTATTAGGTTGCTCTCCTTCTGACCAGAGATGCTGATAAATTTGTTCATGGGTGAGAAGTTGACCCGAATGGGTCATAAATAAAGTCAATAATTGTACTTCTTTTGCTGATAAACTAATCGTGCGACCATGACGATAGGCCACTTGATTTTCGCTATCGAGTTCTAAATCAGCACATTTTAATTTACTGCTATTACTAGCTTCAAAATTGGGAGAACGACGCAATAAAGCGCGGACTCTCGCTAATAATTCTCGCAGTTGAAAGGGTTTGACTAAATAATCATCAGCACCGGCATCTAATCCCGCCACTCGATCGTCTATGGTATCCTTAGCGGTTAGAAATAAAACTGGAGTGGTGTCCCCCTGATCCCGTAAATATTGACAGATTTGTAATCCAGATTGCTGGGGTAACATCCAATCGAGAATTAAGAGGTCATAATTATTCTCTCGTGCCAATTCTAACCCCGTCCGACCATTATCAGCAATATCCACTTCATAGCCTTCTTGATCAAGAATTTGTTCTAAGGGTTCGGTTAATTCGTGTTCATCGTCAACGATAAGTATTTTCATAAAAGTAAAAAAGATGGTGTCGGGTGTTGGGGTTTTGGGGTTTTTAGTTGAATCTCCCCATTTCCCCATTTCTCCTAATTATCTATCTTTGGGTAATAAATTGCGCCATTCGAGAGGGATATAACTTTCAATAAATCTAGCTAAGGTTGGGTAATGACGCTGATACAAAACTCCCATATAGATAATACCAAGTCCTAGGACGGTTAGGGCAAAGGGAAAGAAAATTGAATCGGCAAAGATACGATAGGAGAGATAGGAAAGATAGGCAAATACTCCGATACCTCCGAAAACCACAAATAATCTTCTTTTTAGTAGGATGGATAATAACATCAATCCCAAGTTAATTAGACAGTACAAAAATCGTTGTGCTTCATTATCATCGATTAGGAGAGATAGACTAAACCAAAACATAATCAATCCGAATAGGTATAGCCAAAAAGCAAAATCTCCCCGACTGCGACGCTGACGTACATCAATTAAATAGGCAGTTATTAAACAGGCAATTCCAAACCAAAAGGATACCCACAGTCGCATTCTCCATGTATATTCGTCCTCTCCAAATAGTAAAGGAGTTAAATCCATTGACATATACCACAGACTAAAAGCGATCGGTGCAGTTAAAAAGGGAAATTTAACAAATCTTAAAGTTATTAATCCTGCGATAATCGTGCCTAATTCCATTAAAAACCAACTGCCTTTAATCCATGTATGGAAATCTCGATAGATGCCTGGATATCCGGCTTGCCAGTATCCTGTCCAGCGTTGTAAACCATAGATTGCTAAGGGAGTCATTGCCACTGCCATGGTAAATAAAAGGCCGCCGGGGATTTTGAGATTTTGCTGAAAATAGAGATTTTTACCGGTGAAAATAAAACAAATTGCATAAAACAGGGCGATAAAAAATAGTCCTGCACCACCGAAACTCTCCCAAGCTTCGTTCATAAACCACCCCAGGGCAGAGATAACAATTAATGCCCCAAAATAATAGGCTACATTAGCAAAATTAAAGCGAGGGCGATTAACTTCATCTTCATGGGGATAACGGGATATAAAAGCCGCCCATAAATTTTCAGCTTGGCTGGCAGTAATTAGGTTTTGTTGTACCGCCCAATCAAAATCTTCTCTTTCTAGTCTCATAATATTCTCTAGTCCTTAAGCTAAGATGTATTTTAACCGCTTATCCTAATGATAAGGGAATAGGGCATAGGTGCAAATGTCAAATCCTGTAATAAAACTTAAGTAGGTAGGCGTTAAAAATTATCAGATACCCCCCTTATCAAGGGGGGCAGGGGGGATCGAACCTAAAATCCATTTTTAATTTAATTATAACCAGCTACTTAATATTTACCGCTAGAAACATCCGAAATCTGCAAAATAGAGTATGATCCAATCTAGATTAACTATTATCGAAGCCATCATGACAACTAAATCAGAACTCTATGAACAAGATTTTCAATTATGGCTGATAACAACAATAGGTCAGTTAGAACAAGGAGATTTTCAGGCATTAGATGTATCTCATTTAGTTGAGGAGTTGAAAGAATTGGGTAAATCAGATAAAAATGCCCTAGAAGGAAATTTAATGATTTTGCTGGCTCATTTACTGAAATTAAAAGTACAATCATCTGTCCCTGAAAGCATGAAATCTAGCTGGTATAGCTCCATTGTCGAACACAGGGAAAGAGTTATCGCCTTACTAGAAAACACCCCTTCTTTGAAATCTCATCTAGCAATCGCCATCGATAAAACCTATCCTAAAGGTCGTAAAATTGCCATCAAGGAAAGTAAATTGGCTGACTTGGGAATTGCGATTCCTCCAGAGGAAGCCTATCCCTTAGACTGCCCTTTTTCCTTAGAACAAATTCTTGACGAAGATTTCTATGCCTGATAAGTAGGTAGGTGTTAAAAGTTGTCAGACACCCCCCTTATTAAGGAGGATCTCCCCGCCTATCGGCACCCCCCTTATCAAGGGGGGCAGGTGGGATCGGCACCCCCCTTATCAAGGGGGGCAGGGGGGATCAGAGGCAAAATCTATCTTCAATTTAATTATGACTACTTACTTAATTCATAAGTAGTCGTGCAAAATTAATTTCTTGGTTAGGATAGGCAAGAGGCAACGGTAAAGGGATTGAGGGAGATTGAGCTAATTTAAGGGTAGGTGGTTAAAATGCGTTCTAGCATAGCTTACAAGCTTTTTTGCCCAACCCTAGTTAATCAGCCTGCAAAAAATAAGTAAAAATTATAAATTTAAGGTAAGTAATTAAAATATTTAAATATTTTGACCAATCAGTTAAATGTAAAAAGTAAGTTACAAGATTTTTATTTTCCCAGAATTTGCCAAAATTTGGCTGTAAATCGGGGTTGCCTACATTTATTAATCTGGTATGATCGTGGTATGCTGTGGGCTTAGTTTAAGCATTAAATCTCAAATCAACGCAAAACCAAGGCAATCAGGGGACTATATCGATTCTCTTGCCCAAAAAAAGCCGCCAGTGGCGAAATTTTTTTATGTGACAATTTTTTAAGTTTTGTAAAGGCTATTGACTTAAAGCCAGAATTGTGTAGGTTAAGAAGTTTAGTACAAATGGTCAGAGTCCTTCTCCCTGCTCCGGCGCTCATAGACAGTCTTATACCAAATTTCTAAATCCATGACAGACATCCAGGCTCGAATGCTTGCCAGGCCTGCATTCGTTGTGACACAAATAAAGAAAAATGGTATTAACGAGTAATTTAGACAGTCAACACCCGAACAAGTTGGGTACCAGGAGGAGAATTCAACTCCTGTCCCCCTGTTTTTTGGGATATCAATTGCGCTTAAGGTACTTCAGTCCAGCGCCTAAGCCTCCTAGCACCAGCAAACTCAGCACAGTTGAGGGTTCGGGAATCGGAGCCGAAAAATTAGAAATCGTCACACTACCGGGTCCAAAAATGTTGTCAAGAGTGTAAACACGGAAACCGAAACTGTCGCCAGCTAGGACGTTAAACGTCGATGTCCCGTTACTTGGACTATTAGTCAGGAAGGAGAAGCTGCCGTTGAGCAGATAGCCGAAGCCATCCCAGGTAGGATCATCAGCAGACGAATAGTTCCAATCAAACGTCACCGTCCCAGCCGCAGCCGCAGTGGTGGTGTAGTCTGTGGTTCCAAAACTGTTAGAACCATTGTTCCCCCCAGTCAGGCTAATGGAAGCAGGAGCGCCGCCGGTATCGACGAACCCGTCGGCATTACTATTGGCAAATGTCCAGTTAATGGGATCGTAAGCGTCTTGGAAACCGAACACTGTTGCGGCACTAGCACCAGAAGCAGCGGCTAGAGTGAGGCTAACAGTAGTGACAGTCATTGCGGTCTATGACCGCAATGACTCGAATAATTTTGGCGATTTGGTGGCCATGGCCCTAAAAATAAATTAATGTACCCCTTAAAGTTAAGGTTGATCAAAATATTTTTCAAGAGGATTTTTTATAGAAATATTACGATCATATCTATATATAGCGTTTCTGATTCACAAGAGGTACATTCCCGATCCTGAACAGCTTAATCAGCAAAGATTTAAGTGTGCCGCACAGATGCGAGAACCGCTATAGATAAGTAAATGGTTGGTTCTCTTATTCTTTGTGTGATCAGTGTAACTTATATAGTAGCGATCGATCTTTGTGTCCTCTGTGTCTGGAGTGGTTCTTTCCACTCATTCGCCTGCAAATCTACTCGAATCTGGCACTGCTGATTTTTTATCTGAGTTTGAAGAGGGGCTGAAAACTGGCGCAATGTGGACACCGATCGAAAGACTAAGCTAAACTGGTAATGACTATGTATTAGGGCGGAGGTCAACGGACGCAACTATGGACAATTTGGAGGTAAAACAAAAACCGATCCGGTGTTTAGAAGATGCGATCGAAAGGTGTCAAACTTTAGGAATGCGGGTTAGTCGTCAGCGTCGCTATATTTTAGAATTGCTGTGGCAAGCGCAGGAACACCTATCAGCGCGAGAAATTTATGATCGTCTCAATCTGCAAGGAAAGAACATCGGTCATACCTCAGTGTACCAAAACCTAGAGGCTCTATCGGGTCAAGGCATTATCGAATCTGTGGAACGCTGGGACGGCAGACTTTACGGCAACATCAGCGATTCCCACAGTCACGTCAATTGTCTGGACAGTCAAGAAATAATCGATGTGCATATCGAACTTCCCCCAGAATTAATTAAACAGATCGAGGCATCGACGGGGGTAAAAATTACCGATTATCGCATCGATTTCTATGGCTATAAACAAAACAAATGAGCCAGATAACTGTATAATTGACCCTGTGAATAGTATCCGTTGACAGGCTGCAACTCTTGTGATCGATCGCCCTCTCACCCTAATTATCATCGATAATGACCCGATTTTCCGCTTGGGTCTGGTGCAGGCCTTGTCGCAGATAGAAAATATTAGTATCGTCACCGAAGGGGATTTAGAAACGATTTTCGCCTTGACTCTTAATCCGGCCCCCGAAATTATTATTATTGATCCTCTCTTTGATTGGTCTTACTGTGAAATTCTCCACTCTCGCTATCCCGAAAGTAAAATTGTTCTATTAACCTTTCCTCTCGACTCCCGACAGCAACTAATCGCCAGAGAATTAGGCATCGCTGGTTATATTCCCAAAGGCACAAACCTAGAGCAATTTATCACTATTTTAGGGCAAATTTCCCGGGATGAATCCCACGATGTTGTCCCTTCCCCTCTCACCATTGCTACCCGTGCAAGTTTAGCTCCTAGCCATTGGTTAATCAGTGCTGGCAAAACGGGATTAAATCGCATCGAAAGTGAATTACATTTAATTGATCTCCATCTTAATCAACAGTCTTTATCCGGCTTTGATCGCTTTTATTGGCAGGGGAGAAAACGAGAACTTTTAGCATCCCTATGGCTAGTCAGAAAACTAATTCCCCTCGAAGGTAGCTATTACAATTCAGCTTTAGTGACACCCCCAATAATAATTAACAATATCGATCGGGAATTACCTATTTTAAGCCGCGAGCGTCCCCTCTGTGTTTCGGCGGTTTTTGAGTCCACTTTAGCAGTCATTCGATCGCCTTTAATCAATAGAACAAAGATCAGTTTTGAAATTGATGTTTTACAGGATAATCGGCAACGGGAATTATTGTATTTAGTTCTCGATGAAATTCGTAAAAATGTCGATGAAATGAGATATTTACAGATTAGCCGCGGAGAATTAACTGGTCGCTTAAATCTGATTATTTACGATATATGGGAGAAAGTGACCCGTAAATTTTTAGAAATTAATGCCTCGGTTTATGACGAAATTAGTAAAGGCAGACTTAACGAAATTATTCTAGAAGAAAGAGAGGCAATTCAAACAGAAATCCTCAATAAAATTCCTTTTACTCTTGACTTATTTTCCTATTTAGTGTACGAAAATAGTTTAACTATTGACGGAGTAGGATACCGAGCTAATGCTCCTGAAACCATCGCCAGAGCCGAAATTCTCCTGCAAAATCTCATTCATAATCTTGCCAATGCAGTGATGGTAATTATTCTTAATAACTTCTCGGAATCGGAAAGAATCAAACAAAAACTTTACCGGTCGGAATTTCTCATCGCCAGAAAATTAGCTAAAATCCGCAATGAATTATCTTGGAAATACCGACGGCAACAATACTGGCAAGGACCAAAAGATATCTTTGAAAGTCAATATCAATTATTTCACTATAGCGAGGGACAAATCAAATCTTTAGCCATTTATTCCCCCCGACAGGAAGAATTAAACAGTTTAACAGGCATACCCTGGTTAGTTTCGATCGCCTTAGAATTAAGAGACTCTTTATCCCCTCGTTTACGCGCTTTTTTTCGGGTGGTGGGTAATGGAGTAGTCTATATTCTTATCCAAGTTATCGGTAGGGGTATTGGTTTAGTAATTCGCGGGGTTTTACAGGGAGTCGGTAACACTTGGCAGGAAGTAAAAGGTAAAAAGGGATCATGAATTATGAATTATGAATTATGAATTAAGTACCTGGTTATAATTAAATTAAAAATGGATTTTAGGTTCGATCCCCCCTGCCCCCCTTGATAAGGGGGGTGCCGATAGGCGGGGGGATCCTCCCTTAATCCCCCCTTAATAAGGGGGCATCTGATAATTTTTAACGCCTACCTACTTATGAATTATGAATTATGACTGATAACTGATAACTGATAACTGATAACTGATAACTGAAGTGGCCCTAACTTTTACAATTCCTTGTCAAAACTGTATTTATCGCGAATCTGTCCGACAAAAAACTGTCCTTTCGATGGTGCGGACTGAAAATCTTTATATACTGCCAAAGGTAGATCATGATAAAGATAGATACCACCGTGATTAAATTCCACTTTCAGAATTTTTTTTTCCTCATCGTAGTCAAAAGATTTAATCGCTGTACTTTGACTTTTTAATAAGGGGAAAGCAATCACATCGCGAATACTGGCAGAATCGGTTAATAACATGATCAGGCGATCGATGCCAATTCCTAAGCCTCCCGTGGGGGGCATTCCGTATTCTAAAGCGGTTAAAAAGTCCTCATCAACTCCCTGCGCTTCCAAATCTCCAGCCGCTTTTTTGAGTGCCTGTGCTTCCAATCTTTGCCGTTGATCGATGGGATCGGTTAACTCAGAAAAACTATTAGCTAATTCCCGTCCAACCACATATAATTCAAATCTTTCCACGAGGTCAGTTTTTGAGCGATGGGGTTTAGCTAAAGGGGAAATTTCCACGGGAAAATCTAGCACAAAAGTGGGCTGTATTAGCGTTTCTTCGACTTTTTGTTCAAAAGCTTCATTTAAGAGCTTACCAATGGTTTTACAGTCCTCTGGAACGCCAATGCCGGCATTTTCTGCGGCAATACGAGCCGACTCGAAATCCTCAAAACTATTCAAGTCAACCCCGGTTATTTCTTGGACTAATTCGTGCATAGTCACTCGTCGCCAAGGGGGAGTTAGGTTAATTTCCCTGTCTTGATAGGTGATTTTCAGCGTACCTAAAACATCTTGTGCAGCATTAACAATAATGTTTTCGGTTAACTCCATCATGTCATAATAATCGGCATAGGCCTGATAGATTTCGATGGAAGTAAACTCGGGGTTATGTTTAGTAGAAACCCCTTCATTACGAAAAATTCGGCCTAACTCAAAGACTTTTTCAAAACCACCGACTATTAATCTTTTTAGATGTAATTCGGTGGCAATGCGGAGATATAACTCCATCTCCAGCGTATTATGATAGGTGATAAACGGTCTAGCATCGGCTCCTCCAGCTTCACTTTGTAGCACGGGAGTTTCAATTTCAATAAAACCTTCTTGGTCTAAATATCTCCGAATAGAAGCAGTAATTTGGGCGCGACGGCGAAAAGTTTGTCGCACTTCGGGATTAACAATTAAATCCACATATCTTTGTCGATAACGTTTTTCTACATCGGTTAAACCGTGCCATTTATCTGGGAGAGGTAAGAGGGATTTAGTGAGAATTTCGTACTGGTTTACATAGATAGATAATTCGCCGCGTTCTGTGCGTTTAATCGTCCCTTTTGCCCCTAAAATATCGCCTGTATCGGTTAGTTTAATCACCGTGTTAAAGGCATTCGGCACGGCGGCCATAGTTTCACTAATGCGTTTTTTATCGAGGTATAATTGAATCGTTCCCGTTTCATCTTGCAGGTTAAAAAAGGCTAGTTTACCCATAATTCTTCGGGCAATAATCCGACCAGCAATTGCTACTTCTGTGCTAATTTCTTCTCCCGGTGCTAAGTCAGCGTACTGCTCTTGTAATTGTTGAGCATGAGCGGTAGATTTCCAATGGTAAGCGAAGGGATTTAAGCCAGCTTTTTGCAATCCTGCCACTTTTTGTAAACGAGCAGCCCGGATTTCTTCGAGAGTAGAGGAGGGTTGATTTTCAGGATTTTGTGCTTGAGATGCCATCGTTTTCTAAGAGGAACAATTCTGGGAAATTTTTAGGTTTTGGGGATTTCAGTTATCAGTTATCAGTTATCAGTTATCAGATGTGAGTTAAGTGGGTGGGTGGAATTAAATATAAGATAGACGTAGGTTGGGTTGAAGCATGAAACCCAACGCCTGCCCATGTTACGCTACCGCTAACCCATCCTACAAATAATTGTGCCTCCCTACTTATCAGTTTACTGTTTACTGTTCACTGTTCACTGAAAAGTTATCGTCCCATTTCTCGCTTTAATTTTTTCAATTCTTCTTCCATTTCCCATTCTTTAAATTTTAGATCGAGATTATCGTAGTTCGAGCGCTGATAGTCCGATTCTTGGGGTTGATCCCAAAAAGTGGTTTCCCAGTCACGGGACTGATTTTTGGGGGCTTTTTCAGCTTTAATTTGCACTTCCTGACGACGTTGTTGGACTTGTTGCAGTAACTCTTCGGATTGAGTCAGACGTTTTTTCACCCCTTCCATCCGTCCCCAAAGTTGATTACCCTGACGAAATAGAGCCGCCTCGCGTTCACTGGCAGCCTTAACCAAGTCCTGCCGTCCAGCGGCCTTAGCCTTATCAATTCTAGCGTGCCAAGTTTGGATATCTTGGGCAGTGGCCAAAATTTGCTGTTCGAGACGTTGACGCTCATTTTCTAGGGCGCTAATCAGTTTAGCAGTATCGCGCTCCTGTTCGCGCAGTTGTTCCACCAGCGCCTGTAATTCTAATTGGGGATGACTTCTGAGAAATTCTTCCAGTTGGGTTTCAAGAAAGCGACTGACATCATCAAATAGATTGCCCATCTGTGCAGTATCCTAAATTTGCAATTAAAGTCTAGGAGCGATTTTAATCCCCCTCTTTTTAGCATAGGCTAGATCAACCCTAGATTTAAATATATTTGGAAAAAGTAGTACAAAAATGTTATTCGGCTGCGGGTTAGGGACGGGGAAACCCGTATAATAAAACTAGAGTAATATTTCCTGAAACCCTCTTAATTGTTTGACTTAAGTGACAACTTCACCAGCTTGGACAGAACGCATCGGTTATCAACGGGATTGGGTGTGGCGCGGTTGGCAAATTCGTTATAGTTTTATGCCGGCAAAAAATCCCCAAGATGCCGATAATCCCCCTTTAATTTTACTGCATGGATTTGGAGCGGCGATCGAACATTGGCGCCATAATATTCCTATCCTCAGCCAAAATCATCGAGTTTACGCGGTAGATTTATTAGGATTCGGTGGTTCGCGTAAAGTGCAGGTTCCCTATACCGTTAATCTCTGGGTGGAACAGATACACGATTTCTGGCAAACTTTTATAAATAGACCGGTGGTATTAGTGGGAAATTCGATCGGTTCTTTAGTTAGTATGGCCTTAGGGGGTAAATACCCGGAAATGGTAGCCGGATTAGTTATGCTCAGTTTACCCGATGTCAGCCGTCGGCGGGAAATGATCGCCGATTGGTTATTAAATATCGTCACTCCCATCGAAAACTTTTTCACTTCCCCTTGGCTATTAAAACCGATTTTTTACTATCTGCGTCGTCCGCAAGCCTTAAAAAAATGGACAGGAATCGCCTACGAAGACAAGAAAGCCGTTAGCGACGAATTAGTGCAAATTATCGCCGCCCCAACCCTAGATGAGGGGGCAGCGGAGGCCTTTATTTCCCTAGCACAAGCTGTCAATCATCCCGAATATTGTCCACCGGCAAAGTTAATTTTACCACGCTTAGAAATCCCGATTTTATTGTGTTGGGGCAAACAAGATCGCATGGTTCCCGTCCAGTTAGCTCCGGGTTTTGTCTCCCTTAATCCTAGAATTAAATATGTAGAATTTGACCGGGCCGGTCATTGTTTACAGGATGAATGTCCTGACCGTTTTAACCCAATTTTATTAGAGTGGCTAGAATCTGTTCCTGTTCTTTGAGATGAACGTAGGTTGGGTTGAAGCATGAAACCCAACGTCCGCTCCTGTTACGCTACCCCTAACCCATCCGACAAATAATTGTGCCTCCCTACTTAGAATCCGTTCCTGTTCTTTGAGAGAATAGGGAGAGTGATTGTTGGTGATAGTCCTATGCAAACCTTGGAATCGACGCTCAAACCCCCCGCAACTGCCTCCGAATTCGACACCACGATTCACCGACGCAAAACCCGTCCCGTCCGGGTAGGTAGCGTTACCATCGGTGGTGGTCATCCCGTGGTCGTGCAGTCGATGATTAACGAGGATACCCTTGATATAGATGGTTCCGTGGCCGGTATCCGTCGCCTCCATGAAATCGGCTGTGAAATTGTCCGCGTCACCGTGCCGAGTCTGTCCCACGCCACCGCTTTAGCTAAAATTAGGGAAAAACTGCTCGCCACCTATCAACCTGTGCCGTTAGTAGCCGATGTACATCACAACGGCATGAAAATCGCTCTAGAAGTGGCCAAGCACGTCGATAAAGTGCGGATTAACCCCGGTTTGTACGTTTTCGAGAAACCGAAAGCCGACCGCAGCGAGTATAGTCAAGCAGAATTTGATGAAATTGGCGAAAAAATCGCCGAAACCCTGAAACCTTTAGTAGTTTCCCTGCGAGATCAAGATAAAGCGATGCGAATCGGCGTTAACCACGGTTCTCTGGCCGAAAGAATGCTCTTTACCTATGGCGACACCCCCGAAGGAATGGTACAGTCGGCTTTAGAATTTATCCGCATCTGCGAATCCCTCGATTTTCGCAATCTGGTGGTTTCCCTGAAAGCTTCCAGGGTGCCAGTTATGGTAGCCACCTATCGTCTCATGGTTAAGCGCATGGACGAGTTAGGTATGGATTATCCCCTACATTTGGGGGTTACTGAGGCAGGAGATGGGGAATACGGACGAATTAAATCCACTGCCGGGATTGCCACTCTCTTAGCGGACGGTATCGGTGATACGATTCGCGTTTCTCTGACGGAAGCTCCCGAAAAGGAAATTCCCGTCTGTTACAGCATTCTCCAGGCCCTGGGACTGCGGAAAACCATGGTCGAATACGTTGCCTGTCCTTCCTGTGGTCGCACTCTTTTTAATTTAGAAGATGTTCTGCAGCAAGTGCGGGCAGCGACTCAACACCTCACCGGACTCGATATCGCCGTTATGGGTTGTATTGTCAATGGACCAGGAGAAATGGCCGACGCAGACTATGGTTATGTGGGGAAACAGGCCGGTTATATTGCCCTTTATCGCGGTCGCGAGGAAATTAAACGCGTCCCCGAAAGTGAAGGTGTAAGCGAGTTGATTAATTTAATTAAAGCCGATGGCCGTTGGGTAGAACCTTAATTAGTTTTACCGGTAGGGGTTGACATCTATTCAACCCCTGATAATCAGCTATAATAAAAAGCTTGCTAGAAATTGCCGCCCCAGAGAGTCCATGCTACCTACACGCGATTGTGTTCGTCAAACCCCCGCTTACACTCCGGGAGAACAGCCCCAAACCGCGGGATTTACCAAACTTAACACCAATGAGAATCCCTATCCCCCACCGGCGGAAATTTTTGCCCCCTTGCAAGAGCAATTAGAGAAAGTCCGACTCTATCCCGATCCTATCTCCAAAGAGTTACGGCAAACGGCGGCGGAATTATACGGCATAACAGCCAATCAGATAATCGCGGGTAATGGCTCCGATGATATCCTCAATATCGCCCTGCGAACTTTTGTTAACCCTTGCGAAAGCGTCGCTTTTTTAGATTTAACCTATTCCCTTTACGAGACAATTGCCCGGGTACACGGGGCAAATATTATCGAATTTCCCACTAATGATAAATTTGCATTGGCAGGACCGATTATTTGTCCGGAAGCTAAATTAATTTTTCTGGCTTCCCCTAATCCTCCCCTCGGTAAACATCTTGAGCGCGACTATTTAGAAGCAACCTGTGCTAATGCGTCAGGATTGGTATTAATTGATGAAGCTTATGTGGATTTTAGTGATGACAATCATCTCGATTTTCTCTCCCGTTACGATAATGTCATCATTAGTCGCACCATGTCGAAAAGTTATAGTTTAGCGGGGTTAAGAGTCGGTTTCGGTTTTGCTTCGAGGGCAATTATCGAACAGATGGATAAGGTGCGTGATTCCTATAATTTAGATCGCATTGCTCAAACTTTAGCCACAGCAGCTTTAAAACACCATAATTATTTTGAGCAAGTTTGGCAAAAAGTCCGTCAAACCCGCAGCCGTTTAATTACTTCTCTGCGCGAGTTGGGATTTATTGTTTTTGACTCGGAAGCTAATTTTATCCTCGCTTCTCCCCCGCACATTAGTGCCAGTGAGTTATATAATCAACTCAAAGAGCGTCAGATATTAGTGCGATACTTTAAACATCCTCGCATTCAGAATTATGTGCGGATTTCTATCGGAACCGATGGGGAGATTGATCGCCTTTTATCTGCTATTCAAGAGATTATGGGAACAAATTAATCTCGATTTACGTCAGGGTTTTATTAGCACTTGAAACCCTGATAACTTCTCGAAAAAAAGGCTAGATCGATCGGAACAAAGCAGCGACAAACAAGGGTCTAATGGCCTGTCGTTTCTCCCGATTACTAGCCTTGGCTATCAAGATTATTAGTCCCACAAAAGGATTAAATACCAGCGCACAAATTTTTGAACTTATGCAAGTTTATCCTCAAGGAATCACAGTTCAAGAATTGAGCCAACGCTTAAATCGTCCCGTTTCTATGCTCAATCTTTGTCTAAAATCTTTGGTTGCTTCTAAAAAAATCGTGGCCAGAAAAAATCATAATCAGTGGGTTTATACTAGACCTCTTGTAAAAATCAAAAATTGTTGTTAGGGTTAGGAGTCAGTAGTCAGTAGTCAGTAGTCAGGAGAATTAAGAATCAATCATAATCAATTAAATGGTCTCTTTACAGATGTTAGGCAATTTAACCATTATTTTTGCCGTTTTTGAACCCTGAAAAATTAATTATGCAAGAGGATCACTGTTGATAAAAAAGCTTAGTTTGTCCAGATAAACATAATTAAGATATAGAAAAAGTTTTGATTATTAACCCTATTGCTGAATAACTATTTTAGGCTGTAGGTAGTATTCATCTTCTCTGCTAACTATCTCACCAATGCCGAGAAATTGAGCTTCTAAAGACTCCACAGCAACCAGAGAACCGCTCATAACATTTGTATCGGTGAGATTAATTTTTCTGCCGTGAAACCAATCGATAACTCTCTCTGATGTCAAAGAAATCCAGTCTAGATGTGCCAAGGCAATGCGAGGCGAAATTAAACCCTCGGAATTAGCCATTAAAGCTTCCAGATTAATACTATCAGCTAATTGAAAACCACAGCTTTCCGTGCGAGTTAAACTGGCTAAAGTGCCACCGACAGCTAACACCTTCCCCAAATCTCTGGCCAGGGAACGAATATAAGTCCCCGATCCACAGTGAATATCTAGCTCTATTTGCGGAAATTCGCCCTCTAACCAGCCTAAAACCGTAATTTGGTCAATTTTGACCTGACGAGGCTCCACTGCGATTATTTCCCCTTTGCGCGCCAATTCGTAGAGACGGCGACCATCCTTGTGAATAGCACTATACATCGGCGGAATCTGGGCAATATTGCCGATAAATTCCGCTAAATGGGGCTTAACTGCCTCTAAAGTTAAATCGCCACAGGGACAAGTGGCGATCGCTTTTCCCGTAATATCATCGGTATCGGTGCTGAGTCCTAACTGGATTTTTGCCCGATAAGCCTTATTTTCGGGTAAATAGGGCAGTAATCGGGTGGCAGCACCGACGGCGATCGGTAAAACTCCCGTAGCCATAGGATCTAAAGTTCCGCCATGGCCGACTCGTTTTGTCTTCAGAATTTTGCGGACTTTGGCCACGCAATCGTGAGAAGTCCAATCGGGGGGTTTATTGAGATTTAAAAAGCCAAACATTTGATCAATTGTAGGGTGGACTTGTGCCACTATAGGTCAGACTAAATCCTGTTTAAAAGGTATAGGAGAGTGGGGAGCTTTTTTCAGTGATCGGTCAACAGTAAACAGTGAACTGAAAACTCATATCTGATAACTGATAACTGATCACTGATCACTGATTCAAGGCTGATAGCTAAAAATCTGACGTATTATATAATTGCATAACTTCGCTTAAAGGTAAACGGGAACGAACACCTAGGGAAAGGTCAGAAAAATGACCAAGATCATAATGATCAACGGCAGCGCGAGCAATCATAGCGGCGTTATCGGTACAGAGTTTAAGCGGCGGAAAATAGACGGTTAAATGATGATTTTTGGCGGCAGTTTGCAGATGATTTCTTAAGGCACTATTAGCAGCCACTCCTCCCCCGATCGCGATAGTTTTTAAGCCATAATCTAAGGCACAATTGATTGTCCGACGGGTTAAACTTCTGGCTACCGTATCTTGAAAACTAGCGGCTATATCAGCTACAGGTAAATTATCTGGCTCGAATTTCTCTACTAAGCGCAAAACAGCCGTTTTTAAACCACTAAAACTGGAATCGTAGGCATGAAAACCGCCGGTTGGTAAAGATATTTTACCTTCAGGTAAGGGAAAAGCTTGGGGATTACCATCTTTAGCCATGCGATCGATTATCGGACCACCGGGATAACTTAAGTTTAATAATCGTGCCACTTTATCAAAAGCTTCTCCGGCTGCATCATCTCTAGTGGTTCCTAATTGTTGATATTTGCCGCAGGCCTGCACATGGATTAAACTGGTATGACCCCCAGAGACTAAAAGAGATAAAAAAGGAGGTTTAAGATCAGATTCAGCGAGATAGGAAGCATAGATATGACCTTCGAGATGATGAATGCCGATAAAGGGTTTATCGTGGATAATAGCCAGGGTTTTGGCTGCTGTCATTCCCACCATTAAAGCACCTACTAAACCGGGAGCAACTGTGGCGGCTATTCCATCAATTTCTGACCAAGTTAACCCCGTTTCTTGCCAAGCTCTTTCTAGACAAAAATTAATGGTTTCTAGGTGTTGTCGGGAGGCCATTTCTGGCACAACACCGCCATAGAGACGATGGAGATCAATTTGAGAAAAAACCACACTACTCAACACCAGGTTATTGTTAACAATAGCCACGGCCGTTTCATCGCAACTGGTTTCGATCGCTAAGATAATTGTCATAAATTAATCAGTAAATCGTCAGACACCCCCCTTATTAAGGGGGGATTAAGGGGGGATCCATCTTTAATTTAATTATAACCACTTACTTAATTTTGCTTAGGTACTTAATTAAAATTAAAGTTATCGTTCAACAATTTCCATAGCCACCACCGCCGGGAGTTTCAATAATAAAAATATCACCGGGGTTCACTTCTACAGTCGCAGTACCGGGCAATTCTTCGATAGTTCCATCGTTTCTTTCCACGGCATTACGTCCTATTTTACCGGCTTTTCCTCCCGCTAGTCCAAAGGGGGGAATCAGGCGATTACCCGACAGAATATTAGCAGTCATAGCCTCTTGAAATTTCATTCTTCTAATCACACCATCACCTCCAGAATATTGTCCCTTGCCGCCACTATCGGGGCGAATGCTAAAACTTTCTACTAACACAGGATAGCGCATTTCTAATACTTCCGGATCAGTGAGACGGGAATTAGTCATTTGGGTTTGTACGGCAGCAGTTCCCGCAAAATTTGCCCCCGCACCAGAACCGCCGCAAATAGTCTCATAATATTGATATTCTTGATTACCAAAAGTGAAATTATTCATCGTCCCTTGGCTGGCTGCTTGAATGCCTAAAGCACCGTATAAAGTATTAACTATTGCCTGGGAAGTTTCCACATTTCCCGCTACTACGGCAGCTGGATAAACGGGATTAAGAAAACAGCCAGATGGGATAATTAAATGGAGGGGTTTGAAACAGCCAGCATTTAAAGGGATTGCCTCCTCCACAAGGGTACGAAAAACGTATAAAACCGCCGCTCTTGTCACTGCTAGGGGTGCATTAAAATTATTATTTAACTGGTCAGATGTGCCAGTAAAATCGATGGTTGCTTGACAATTATCAATATCTATGCTAATTCTGACCTTGATGACAGCACCGTTATCCAGATAATAGGTAAATTCACCATCTTTTAAGACAGATATAGCTTTTCTAACCGCTAATTCGGCATTATCTTGAACAAACTGTTGATAGGCTTTAACCATAGCTAATCCGTAGCGATCAACCATATTATGTAATTCTCTTTCTCCCTTGGCATTAGCGGCTATTTGTGCCTGAAAATCGGCAATATTTTGGGCGATATTGCGTGCAGGAAAAGGACTATTAGTTAAGTGATTAATTAATTCTTGTTCCCGAAACTTTCCCGCCGCTACCAGCAAAAAATTATCGAATAAAATTCCTTCTTCGCTAATATGGACAGAATGGGGAGGCATAGAACCAGGGGTAATGCCACCGATATCAGCTTGATGTCCCCGGGAGGCAAGATAAAATAATATTTCCTGATTTTGGCAGTCAAAAATAGGACTAATTACTGTGACATCCGGCAGGTGAGTACCGCCATTATAAGGATTATTAGCTAGATAAACATTCCCCGGACGAATCGTCTCCCCTTTATCCTGAATTAAACTTTTAACACTATCGGCCATAGAGCCTAAATGGACTGGAATATGAGGAGCATTAGCGATTAAGTTTCCTACCTCATCAAAGATAGCACAGGAGAAGTCTAGGCGTTCTTTAATATTGACACTTGCTGCCGTATTTTGGAGAGTAATCCCCATTTCTTCGGCAATAAATTGATAGAGATTTTTAAAGATTTCTAGATAAATAGGATCGGCAACGGTAGTTATTTCTGAGCGGGGAGAATTGAGAGGGAACATAGGAAAATCAGTTATCAGTTATCAGTTATCAGTTATCAGTTATCAGTTATCAGTTATCAGTTATCAGTTATCAGTTATCAGTTAAGCTGTACTGAATTTAATTGGAAATTTTAGTACAAATGCTCAAACTGCCTCTCCCTGCTCCGCGGCTCCGGCGCTCCCCTGCAATCTTAACGAGTAATTTAGATAGTCAACAGCTTACTGGTGATCACTGGCTGTTCACTGTTCACCGATCACTGTTCACTGATAGGGGCTGACTGAGATATAATCGCAGTCAGTACCAGAGGGTGAATTATGGATAAAACCAGCTTGATCGATAAAGTGAAACAAATGGCTAATAAACGCGATTATTTACTGCAATTGCGCGATAAACCCGACATTGGGGGACTGAGATTAGATGTCAATCAAGCTCTTGAGGAGTTGGATGAATTACTCGATGAGTTTCAAGCAACTTTTCCTGAAGAAAAACTTAGTTAACTATCCGACTCGACGGAATTGAGATTTGTCCGATTGTGCTAATTTTCCCAAGTCATCGATCGCTTTGATCAGATCTTGGGAAGATATATCTTTAGAGCAGTATAGGTCAAAGACTGTACTTTGATTATTTTTTTCCATTGGAAGCTTTGCCAAGGAACTATAGGCGATAATGCGAATATAAGGGTAGAATTGTTTGATCTGAATAGCGGCGCTCTGTCCATTTAAGACAGGCATCCCTATATCTAAAATAATTACATCCGGTTGACAACTTTTCGCCAAGTCGATCGCCTATTGACCATTAACCGCAATTCCCACCACCTAACAATGCTGCTGCTGGGAAATTAAAATCTTGAGTCCTAAACGAGTTAGGTCATGATCGTCAGCAATTAAGACTTTAATTGACTCTCTCGTCCTCATTATAATCATTTTCCTTTCCCTAGAGGTCTCACTTGTTATCATTGTAGAGGCTGTTAGTCTTTTTGACTTCACTTCACGACACTTCCCATCACCCCCGCAACGCACACGAAGTGGTCTCCCTTCTCCCCACTCTTGACTTAAAACCCCCCACTGATCACTGAAAAAAGCCCAACTTTGGGCAAAAATCTGGTTTGTGTCCCCTCTTAGCGGTAAAATTTCTACATCTGGACCGTCGAAAAGTATAAGTTTTGTAAAGTAAAATTAAGAAGGGAGACAAATTTAAGATAACCAACGTATGGAAGTAACTTTTACCGCTGCCGAATCCCTAGAAATTGTTGTTGCTGAACAAACCATACCGATTCAGCATTATCTGCGTCAACCGCAAAGATTAGTACAGGCTATCGTTGAGACTAGCTTAACGGAACACTTGTCTGAGCATCGGTTTCGCCTGAAAATGCGTCCCCTAAACTTTTTGAATTTGTACTATTTTCAGCCCACGGTTATCCTCAATGTCTGGGCCACCTCTGGGGGGACGATATTTTTGCAATCAGAAGACTGTCAGATCAAAGGTATTGATTATATCAACGATCGCTTTAGCCTCAATGTTAAAGGCAAACTCGCTCCTGTGGAAAAAAATAATCAAACCTATCTAGCGGGAAAAGCCAATCTTGAGGTGAAAGTCGCTCTACCACCACCATTATGGTTAACCCCGCGTCCGTTATTAGAAATCACTGGCAATAGTCTCTTAAAAGGGGTTTTATTGCGGATTAAACAGCGTTTAATGAGTCAATTGTTGCAAGATTACCAACAATGGGCTAAACAGGACATTATTGCCCAAAATTACCCCGAAACCATTCTTGATCTCTCCCTTAGTTAAATAAAAATATGAGTTGGACAAAAGTATTATCTGTAGATTCCCTTGCCCCCGGCGCCCGTCAAGTGGTAAAAGTGGGGGAAAATTCCATTCTCTTGATTAACAATAACGGTCAATTCCACGCCGTCGGCAACCGTTGTCCCCATTTAAAATTATCGATGACGAAAGGTAAAATTAGCGAGGACGGCGCGATCGTTTGTCCCTGGCATCGTAGTTCTTTTGATCTCTGTAGCGGTGCTGTCAAAGACTGGATTACCTGGCCCCCTGTGGTTAACAAAGCGATGGCGGCAGTTTCTCAACCCCAAGCTTTACCCGTTTATCCCCTTCGCATCGAAGACGGCAGCATCTGGATAGACGCATAACCGCTCACCGAGGGGGGTTTTTGGGCAACCTAAAGAGCAGTTCACTCGACAATGGGTTAATCTCGGAGAATGCCAAACGTACCTCGCTCGCTTCCGTAAAAACCCAGTTATGGACTGTTCCCCTCCCCCGCTCCTAGGGTTGATTCCAGGTAGGGTTGATTCATGAATCAACCCTACCCCGCTCCGGTGATCCCCACTCTCCTGTATATTTTTTAAACAGGATTGCGCGAGGTCATTCTGTTATTCTGACTTCCCCTCCTGACTCCTGACGACCGACTCCTGACTCCTAACCCCACCAAGAAACTTTTTTAACCCTAATTGGTTCCGTTTAAAAGTTGAGAACGAAGCAAATCGATCGCATCTAAATAACTTGGCATCGGTTCATCACCTAACAGACAAGCACTGCGATCCACGCTAATCATATCATCACCCCAAAACACCTGACCGAGAGGAATAGATTTTCCTCGATCCGGTCGCCAATTACTACTAAAATATTTGAGATTAGCGTCCACCACTGCCCCATCAAAAAGATGACCGATACAAAAATAAACATCCTGTAAAATTAGCGGTACGGAGGGGCGATGTAATTGCCCTCGCGAGTTGGGACTGCGGGCTTTATAATGACTACGGGGAAAGAGTCCATAGAGATTTTTTAAAGAAGCAGAAATTAGGGGTTCATCCTTTAAATGGGTGCGTTTTAAGGTTCCAATCGTGATCCGACAATCCACTTCTTCGATAATTTTAGGGGCAAACATCGAGGGAAACCGGACAGGAAAAGGGGAAAGATTCGGATATTCTTGCTGGGTTAAACTATCAGCATCAAGAATATTTATTCCAGGATCGAGAATAGATTTTACTCCCAAAATATCAATAATTTCTCTCAAAGAAATAGCCGAACAAACTCCCTCTAATAAGATAATTTCTGCCCCAGGATTTACCCCCCTCAATCCCCGCAAAACTTGACTTAATACCGGCAGGCTAACCGTTACTGGTGGTGGCACAGGATAACCTAAATTAGGTTTAATTAAAATACGTTTAGCTGTGATAGCTGCCGGGGGAGGTTGATAAACAAAATCCGCCATAGCTGAATTTTTTACCCCGGCAGTAATTGAGGATTGGGTAATCATAGAGAGGAAAATAAATCAATGGGAATTAGCCAGATCATTTAGGGAATTTACCTGCTGTAAAGCTTGCCAGATTACCCCAGAATCGGCCCCAGGAAAATGGCTATTTTCACTAATATAACGCTTCCAGGCCTTAGTTCCGGGCTGACCGGCAAAAAGCTGTAAAAGATGTTTGCTGATCTGGTGTAATTTATAACCTTTACTCACCCACTCATCGATGTAGGGAAGCATTTTTTTGATTACTTCTTCCCGGGTAGGAGGAGTAACCGATTCCCCATAAAAATCTCGATCGACTGTGGCAAATAAATAGGGATTATCGTAGGCTGCCCGACCGATCATAACTGCATCTACTAATTGTAAATGTTGTCTAGCCTGTTCTAAATTAATGATACCGCCATTAATTTCAATAAACAAATGGGGAAACTGATTTTTTAGGCGATAAACATCATCGTAACGTAGGGGGGGAACGGTGCGATTTTCCTTGGGACTTAATCCCTGTAACCAAGCTTTCCGCGCATGGATGGTAAAACGTTGACAACCCGCATCCGCAACAATACGGACAAAATTGGCCATATTTTCGTAACTATCCTGATCATCAATGCCAATTCTCTGTTTTACAGTCACGGGAATCGATACAGCTTGATTCATTGCCGATATTCCCCTAGCGACTAATTCCGGGTTAGCCATCAAACAAGCGCCGAAATTGCCCTCTTTTACCCTAGAACTGGGACAACCCACATTGAGATTTACCTCGTCATAACCCATATCTTCGGCTATTTTGGCACATTCTGCCAAAAGATAGGGATTATCACCTCCTAACTGCAAAGCTAGAGGTTTTTCTGCTAGGGAGAACCCCAGCAACTTATAGCGATCGCCGTGTTTGATCGCCATCGTCGTGATCATTTCCGTGTAGAGAAGGGGACGACGGCTAATTTGTCGCAAAAAATAGCGAAAATGGCGATCGGTATAATCCATCATCGGCGCCACACTTAAAATACTGCCCATTTTCCCCTTGATTTTTTCGCTGATCGGGACATTCTCTGGTGAACCCCAGAGAATAACCAGTCTTCCTCTCAACATATTTTAAAGCTTTTTGGTAAGTAGGTAGGCGTTAAAAATTATCAGACACCACCCTTATCAAGGGGGGACTAAGGGTAGGGTTGATTCATGAATCAACCCTACTATGAATCAACCCTAGGACTAAGGGGGGATCGAACCTAAAATCTATTTTTAATTTAATTATAACCAGCTACTTAAGTTGACTATCTAAATTACTGGTTAACACTGCACCGGAGAAAGGAGAAGGGGACTTTTTTGACTTATCTCCGCAGGATATTTGATCCTTTAATCGTGTCGCGGATGACGATTTTTTGTTCTTTGGAATAACCAGCAAAAGAACGAGTAGCAAGTAACTCGATTTCTACCCCAGTACCCGATCGCAAAGATTCCACAGGTAAGGGTAATTGACCGATATCCAGAATAAATTGATTGCCGTCCTGTCGGACTAAATTAGCGGGCATATCTCCTTCATAGCGAGTGACAAAATCGGTTCTCGGACTGGTTTGCAGGTCGTCTGCTTGCCAACGAGTGACGCGATAACGCACTTTAAATTTAGTGCCGATTAAATTTGATTGGGAAGCTTTATCTTCGAGAAAAAGCCTTAAATCAGTACCATTTCCTGTAATACCTTTTGCTTCTAATTGGGTGACATCTCGTTCAAAAACAGCATTGTAAACGACAAATTCCGTAACATTATTGCGTTTTTGAGTGGTTCCCTCGATCCAGAGTTCACTGGGGACAGTTACCTTCATTTCCTTTTGATCATCGAGGGTTAAAGTAAAACGCTGATTAGCAAACCGGTTAAACTCTTGGGGCGCATTCCAAATTAAAATAAAAGAACGTTCCGATCGATCTAATAAAATCCGATATTGATCATCGATCAGGGAACCGGGGGAAAATAAAGACACTGCCCCAGTGCGAGTTTCCCAACTATTTTTAGAGAGAATATAACCCCGTTCTTTTAACTCCGACAGGGGAACAGTTGCGCTCGGTTGATCGGCAGTTAAAGGGCGATCGATTTGAATTAAAGTTAACTGTCCTAAACGTCCCCCGCGACCGTTACGACCACTATTACCCGTCGCCCCATCGAGACCATCCTGACAGCTAAATTCTCTGGTGGTACAGCTATAATTGGCATCACCCGGCCTACCGCTGCAGGTTTGAATTGTCCAGAAAGGTTGGGAACAGCGACAACCCTTGCCCCCCTGGCCTCCTTGACCCCCAAAACCCCCGGCGCCTCCGGCCGCATTGACCGTTACTTGTCTTAAAAAATCTAAATTAGTGGCATAGAGGGTTAAAGCGCCGCCATTGCCCCCATCACCCCCATCACCCCCATTGCCACCGTTACCACCACCGGCCGCCTGAAGATTTCGTGTTACGTTGCTAGGTTGACCGCTACAGTTGCCATCGCTGCCATTGCTGCCATTTTCACCATCGACCCCTTTTTGTCCTGAAATATCGAGTTTTAGGGGAGAACCATCGAGAAAAAGGGTTAAACTGTCACTATTTTTGCCTTGGCCGCCGACCTTGCCAGCTTTTCCGCTTTGGCCCTGTTTACCGAAAGTCTGTACATCGGAACCTTGGGCTAACCAAGAACAGCGATCGCCCGTCACCGTCGTGGGCATTAGGTACGGTAAAGGGAGAAAAAAGGTGAATATTAATGATTTAGCCCAAAAATTCATGATTTTAGCGAATTTATCCGCAAAGACTCCGATCAATTCCCTCTTGATGACTTTTAGATCTAGATTTTTGTTTCCCCACTATCAATAAGGTGCGCTATCATCCTACACTTACTTTGAGAAGGAAACAGCCAATCGCGAGGGTTACGCGCGTGAAAAAAGTATTAGCTATTATCTTGGGTGGCGGGGCTGGAACTCGCCTTTATCCGTTAACGAAACTGCGGGCCAAACCTGCCGTCCCCCTAGCGGGAAAATATCGCCTAATCGATATTCCCGTCAGCAATTGTATTAACTCCCAGATTGACAAAATCTATGTGTTGACGCAATTTAATTCCGCTTCCCTCAATCGTCACCTCAATCGTACCTATAATTTTACGGGTTTTAGTGATGGTTTCGTGGAAGTTTTGGCCGCTCAACAAACCATGGAAAATCCTCAATGGTTCCAAGGCACGGCCGACGCAGTACGACAATATATCTGGACGATGAAGGATTGGGATATCGATGAATATCTCATTCTCTCCGGAGATCATCTCTATCGCATGGACTACAGCAAGTTCATCGAACGCCATCGGGAAACCAACGCCGATATAACTTTATCCGTGGTTCCCATCGATGAACGTCGGGCCTCCGCTTTTGGGGTGATGAAAATTAATGATTCGGGGCGAATTGTCGATTTTTATGAGAAACCCAAAGGGGCAGAATTGGAAAGAATGCGGGTAGATACGACGATTTTAGGCTTAAGTCCCGACCAAGCTCGTCAAAGTCCCTACATCGCTTCCATGGGAATTTATGTCTTTAAAAAGAATGTTTTAATCGATCTGCTCGATGCCAATAAAGAACAGACCGATTTCGGTAAGGAAATTATTCCCTCGGCCGCTAAAGACTACAATCTTCAGGCTTATTTATTTAAAGGTTACTGGGAAGATATCGGCACGATTGAAGCCTTTTATGAGTCTAATCTCGCCCTGACTCAACAACCCAATCCCGCCTTTAGTTTCTACGACGAAAAAGCCCCCATCTATACCCGTTCTCGCTATCTGCCACCGACAAAAATGCTCAATTGTACGGTGACAGAATCGATGATTTCTGAAGGTTGTATTCTCAAAGAATCTCGCATCCATCACTCGATTTTAGGTATTCGTAGTCGAGTCGGCAAAGACTGCACGATCGAGGATACAATGCTGATGGGAGCCGACTTTTATGAGTCTTTCCCCGAACGGGAAAGTCTGATCGGAAATGCCAAAGTTCCCGTGGGTATCGGTCCCGGTTCCACTATTCGTCGGGCAATTGTGGACAAAAATGCTCGCATTGGTTCCAATGTTTTAATTGTTAACAAAGATCGTGTGGAAGAAGCTAATCGCGAAGATTTAGGTTTCTATGTTCGCAGCGGCATCGTGGTTATTTTCAAAAATGCCACTATTCCCGACGGGACGGTAATTTAATCTATCAGTTATCAGTTATCAGTTATCAGTTATCAGTTATCAGTTATCAGTTATCAGTTATCAGTTATCAGTTATCAGTTATCAGTTATCAGTTATCAGTTATCAGTTATCAGTTATCAG
>NZ_JADBVE010000206.1:0-11747 GCF_020245285.1 Microcystis sp. M31BS1 | reverse complement strand
ACTTTTCTGACTTTTCTTCAGCCATTTATGAATGTTTGAATGATGCCCATTTGAAACATAAAAAAGAACTGGATTCCTTGCTGACTCTACGATTTCAGAAGTTTAATAAATCTCAGATTATGAACGTCTAAAGTATAGAGGGGTTAAAATTCTTAACGAATCTCTAGATCGCTGAAACAAGGCAAAATCGTTTCAAAATGAGAATTGCTGCCACTATCTCACCTGCATCGGTCTAACACCCCCTTAATAAGACTTATAGCAGAGAACGAGTTGGTTAGGACAACCTAAATCGCTAAAATTCAGTTCTGGCAAGGATTTTCCTTCTGCCTTCTGCCCGCTGCTATAATAGCGCACTGTGCGGTTTAATCACCTCAATCAGGAGTCAGGAGACGATGCCAAATCAAATTATACTTCATCTTTATGAGAAACGCTGTAAGCTGTAATAATTAAGAGACATCTTAAAAAAAGTCAGAAACCCTTCTGTTCCCTGTTCCGGAGTTCCCTTGTCTCTAAAGTTAACTTTATTTTTAACTAGGTACTTAGAATGAAAAATGAAATATTAAATCTAGAATTTTCTCCCGATGTTCTTGCCGCTTTAAAAATAGGAATTGATGAACTCGGTCAAGAAATTAAACTTCTGGCCGCTATTTATTATTTTCAAGAAAAGCGACTTTCTTTAGGAAAAGCGGCGGAATTAGCGAGAATTAATCGCCTAGAATTTATGGATATTTTGTCTAAAAAAGGGATTGTATTGTTCGATTATGACGAATCGGCGTTAGCGGTTGAATTAAAGGGAATAGAAAAACTGGAGCCTGATGATTGTAAGTAACGCTACTCCCCTCATCGCTTTTGCGCGAATTGGTCAACTCGGTCTTTTACAAGAAATAGTTAAAAGCATCGTTATTCCTAAGGCAGTAGCTCTTGAAATCAGCACTTACGATCAAGACAAAACTGGCTCGATCGATCTATTACGAGAACAGTGGATTTCTGTCCGAGAAATCGCCTCTCAACAGCAGGTTTCCTTACTATTACCGACTCTAGATCGAGGAGAATCAGAAGTCATCGTCCTTGCACTAGAACAAAAAGCCTCTTTAGTGCTTATCGATGAATTAGCTGCTCGTCAGGTGTGTAAATCTCTCAATATTCCAATTACAGGTTCGATCGGTATTTTAATTAAAGCAAAACAGTTGGGAAAGATCGCTGCAGTCAAACCTTACATAGAAACGATGCAACAACAAGGCATATACTACAGCCAGAAATTTATTGATCTTGTTTTACAAACAGTAGCAGAAGGATAGGGGAGAGTATTGTTCACTTTCGGGATCAGCCGAAACCCTTATTTTTTGCGATCCCTTGCCCGTCACCATGAGTTAATAATAACTGCCAGATTTGCGATGATGGATGGCGGTTAAACCCTGGTGTAAAACCTTGCCTTTTTCTGCGATCGCATAAAGCAGCCAATGATCACCGCACTCCATTCGTTGTTCTACCCGACATTCCAGATAAGCGAGCGCTTCGGCCAAAATCGGCCCACCGTTCTCAGCTTTAGTGGTTTCGATATTAGCGAAACGATCTTCTCCTGGAGTAAAAGGTTTAAGAAAATGCTTCATTAAAGCCAAATGTTGACCTTCTTGGAGGATATTAAGGACAAAAGGCGTACCGCTATAAAGCAGAGACTCGATCGCTCGTTCTTTCGCCACGGCAATAGTCAATCCGGGGGGAGTGAACGTCGCTTGCGATACCCAAGAGGCTAACATGGCGCCGCGCAATTCTCCCAATTCGCAGGTGACGATACACAGAGAACCCACCAAACGGCCCAGGGCCTGCGATCGCCGATCGCTTTGGGATTGGTTAACATTAGTTTTTGGTTGTCTGCTTTTGCGAGCTTTTTTGACTGCTTGAGCGAAATCGGTTCCCGCTTCCTCACAGGTCTTTAAAATTGCCTCCGTGGGTTTAAATTTAACCCGAATTGGCTCAAAACCGAAGCGATAACCGCCATCCCGGAATTTACCTTCCAAAAGATCGATCGCTTCACCACTCCAACCGTAGGAGCCAAAAACCCCCACCAGCTTGCTTTTATCGCCATTGGACAGGGTAATCCCCAAGGCGGTTTGGATGGGAGTCGGTGCGTGTCCTCCCAAAGTGGGGGAACCAAAGATAAAACCGACACTTTTTTCGATCGCCGTTTTGATCTCTTCTGGTTCAGCGGACTCGGCATTAATCGCCGTCACTGCTACTGCCGCTTTCGTGATCCCCATGGCGATCGCTTGAGCGAGGGTGGCGGTGTTGCCGTAGGCACTAGCATAAATCAGGGCGATTGTCAACTCTTGGGACTTTTGTACTGCTAACCATTGTTGATAGGAAAGGGTCAATTCGTGCATCCCGTAACGCACCAGAGGACCGTGACCAACGGCATAAAATAAGGGCGATTTAGCGGCTAATTTCTCCAAAGCGTTGCTAATTTGGCTGGCATAGGGAGCCATGAGACAATCAAAATAATAACGCCGATCTTCGTTATAAACGCTCCAACCCTCATCAAAAATTTGGTCGCCACAAACGTGCGCTCCGAATAATTTATCGGTGTAGAGAATATCGGTTTTGCTATCGTAAGTACAGAGTTGATCGGGAAATCTGGGGTTAGGAGTGGGGATAAATTCTAATTGATGGTTTGCTCCTAAATTTAATATTTCTTCCCCCTTGACAACCAACAGATTTAATGCTTCGGTTTCGAGAATTTTTTTCAGGGAAATTGCCCCCGGATTAGAACAAACAAAAGTGACTTGAGGCGCGATTTCTAAAAGTGCCTTGAGGGTGACGGCACGATTGGGGTTAACGTGACCGAGGATAATATAATCAATAGTTTTCGGATCGATTCTTTTAGTTAAAGCCTCTAAAAATATGGCCGAAAATGATTCCCCCGGTGGATCAAAAAGAGCGACCTTTTCACCTTTAATCAGATAACTATTGGCGGTGGTTCCCTTTTGTAATCCATATTCGATCTCGAATTTTAACCGGTCCCAAGTGCGGGAACGAAAGACAAAAGTATCGACGGCAATCGGTGCTACTTGTACATCTCTCGGTTTGACAATTGCATTATTCATAATCTTAGTTACCAGTTATCAGTTAAGTAGTCAATTAGTTAAGCGGCAACTTGAGGCTGTCATCATTTTTTATTAGGCAAGTTTGGCATTAAAGTCAACACTTGATTTTTGACTAAATACAGCCTTTTATCGCTGGGGACGAGTGGGGAAATTTACAGGTTAAGTAGGGAGGTACAATTATTTGTAGGATGGGTTAGCGGGCTCTTCTCGACTTTGTGTGATAATTTTTGCTTATGGAATCGTGAAATGCTTATCAGGCAAGACTTTTAGTGCTATTTGGCGGAATAAACTATCAGTATAGACCTCGTTTCCACACAGAAACCAGAAGAGCCGTTAGCGGTAGCGTAACATGATCGGGGGTTGGGTTTCATGCTTCAACCCAACCTACGTTCTAGGGACGAGTGGGGAAATTTACAGGTTATCTTGCCAGCCGGAAGGACATCAATATCTAAGGTACACTATCTCCGGGAAGAAACCTAGCTTCTAGCAATTTGTTCGCGGGTAAGAATACTCCTCTGGGGGGATTTGCCAGTCTATTGAGAAATTCTAAAGGGAAGGTGATCCCCAGAAGGGAAGTGCTAGTCTGAGGGAAACCCTGCTCTTTCCCTATCAGGCAAAGTTTTTATGAGCTATCAGCACTCGTCTTTTGACTGCACTAGCGCCAATTTTGAGAAAGCCGCTTTGAGTCATTTTCGCACTCTTGTGGCTTTTTTACCGGATAATTGCCGTGTTTACCGACAAACTTGGGAATTTTCTACGGTTCTCTGTCTCGATTTTCTAGCCTGTTTGCCGGGACTAGCAATCACTCATCAAAATTTCGCCCATCTAGTTAATGTGACACAAGAACTGGGTTTAGGTCAAGCAATTATTTTGAAAGTAGGCAATAAAATCGTTGAGTGGCATCGTTTAAGCTAAAATCTCAATTTTCGACCATCCCAACATTCTAGAAAAAAATCGGCTCTCTGTGTTCTTTGTGTCTCTGTGGTTTATCTTTAACGCTTATAACTACCTCTTACCTCTGGGTGCATCTCATTTTTGCACTCTCAAGAATTAATTATGCAAGAACTCTATAGTAGGGTTGATTCATGAATCAACCCTACCCAAACCCTGGAGCGCATTAGTTTTTCGGTGGGATGCTTACAGGCAGCTGCTGATATGTCTGTAATAATTTAAGGGTCACTGATAATTGCTGATTGTCGGTATTTCTGCAAATGTGAGATGAACCCCTTGCCTCTTGCCTATCCTAACCAAGAAGTTAATTTTGTCCTATCTAGAACTGTTTAAGTTTAGAAAAAGCTCCGATAATTTGACCGAGGCTAATACCACCATCATTAGTGGGAACAGTTTGCTGCCAGTAGGGTTGAAATCCTGAAGCTTGTAGGCGATTAATTGTTCTTTCCGTCAGATAACGATTTTGAAAACAGCCTCCCGTCAAGACAATTTTTTCTCTACCTATTTTCTGAGCAATTTCTACAATAATCTCACTTAAACTATTATGAAACTTAGCGGCAATTATGCCGATTTGTACTTGTTTTTCTAAATCCTCAACAACTCCTAAAATTATCTGATTCCAATCAATAACTATGGGGGAGTCAGCGGATAAAGAAAAATGATAATATTCCTCGGTTTTAATGCCATCAAGGGCAAATTCTAACTGCATTGCTGCCTGTCCCTCAAAACTTAATTGATAACATAAACCTAGAATCGCCGCCACACCATCAAACAAACGCCCGACACTAGAAGTTAAAGGACAATTAATTTTTTTTGTTAACATTTGCCTAAAAATCGACCATTCCTGTTCACTAAAAGCTGATTTTATCCTATCGGTATTTTCCATAACTTCTAGTAATCCTAAAGCCACTCGTCTGGGTTCTTTAACCGCTTTTTCTCCTCCAGGTAATAGCCAGGGTTTAAAATGGGCGACTCGCTGCCAAGAATCGGCAGTGATATGGATAAACTCTCCCCCCCAAATTGTGCCGTCTAAACCGTATCCTGTTCCATCCCAAGCAACCCCTAAAACTGGAGGTTGTAGCTGATGTTCTGCCATGCAGGATAAAACGTGAGCGTAATGGTGTTGAATGGGAATAACGGGCAAATTTAAGCTATAAGCGTACTTGGTTGCTAGATATTCAGGATGAGCATCACAGGCAATAACTTCGGGTGCAAACTCGTATATTTTTTTTAAACTATCGAGAATATTTTCAAAGTGATTGACAGCATTAACTGTATCTAAATCGCCGATATGTTGACTAATAAAAACTTGATTTTTTTGGTAGATAGCCACGGTATTTTTAAAATAACTTCCCACGGCCATAATCGGGGGAAAATCTCCCTCATTAACTTTAACTGGAAAGGGAGCATATCCCCGCGCACGGCGCAAAATCATCGCTTTTCCCGCCATTTCCCTGATAATAGAGTCATCCACTGGTCGAAGGATGGGACGATTATGAACTAGAAATAAATCGGCGATAGTTACCAATTTTTCTAAAGCTTCTTTTTCGTCGATACAGATAGGTTCATCGGCTAGATTACCACTGGTTGCCACAATCGGAAAGCCTAATTCTGCTAATAAAAGATGATGTAGGGGAGTATAGGGTAACATGACTCCTAGATAGGGATTACCCGGAGAAACGGCAGCAGAAAGATAATTTTTTCGCTGTTTAATCAGGACAATTGCCGCTGCAGGAGACTGCAATAATTGCGATTCTAAAGAAGATACATAACCGTGGTTTTTCACTAAGTCAAGATTAGGATACATCACGGCAAAAGGTTTATCCGGTCGCTGTTTACGTTGTCGCAATTTTTGCACTGCTTCCGTATTTCTTGCATCGACGACTAGGTGAAATCCTCCTAATCCTTTGATCGCCATAATTTTTCCCTGTTCAATTGCTCTAGCAGTAGCGATTAAAGCTTGATCTTTTTCCGCTAATACAGTTCCTTGACTATCTAAAAGACTAATTTGGGGTCCGCAACGAGGACAGGCATTCGGTTGGGCATGAAAACGGCGATCCAGAGGGTTTTCGTATTCCCTTTGACATTCGGGACACTGATTAAAACCCCTCATAGTTGTGGCACTGCGATCATAGGGCAAACTCTCGATAATACTGTAGCGAGGACCGCAGTTAGTGCAGTTAGTAAAAGGATAGCGATAACGACGATTATTCGGGTCAAAAATATCGGCTAAACAATCGGGACAAGTGGCTAAATCCGGCAGAACAATTGTATTTTTTTCACCACCGCTACTCTGGCGTATGCTAAAGTTTTGATATCCGACGGGATTTAACCATTGAGTCTCAATATTTTCAATTAGGGATTGAGGTGGTTTTTCTAAAGATAATCGAGTCAAAAAAGTTTCTAGTTTGTCTCGATTGCCCTCGACTTCAATAAAAACTCCCGCTGCTGTATTACTCACCCAACCAGTTAGGTTTAATTCCGTTGCTAATCGATACACAAAAGGACGAAAACCGACCCCTTGTACTGCTCCGCGCACAATTAAAGCTAATCGCTGCTCGGATTGATAATTTAACGGGGAAATCATCAAATTCATCCCTGATTACTTTTCCCGTTATACTAAACTTTCACTAATCACCCGACAGCATTCTTCCACACTTGCCCTTTTTTCCATAGCTATCACTAAAGCTTGATAGGCAGTCTGTTGTTTTTCTAAAAGAGTTTTTGCCTGTAATAAACTCCAGCGCTCTTTTTGGGCATAATTATTCTCAGGGACCCCCGCTAATTTTAAGGCCGATTGCAGATAAAATCGATCGCTTTCTCCCCCTGCTGCTTTACCATAAACTAAGGTTTCGGCAGCAATTCCCGCCATCCACACCGTAGAAATTCTCTCTAAAAAAGCCGGAAAATCGGTAAAGTTCTTGACTTTTTGCTCTAAATCTGCTAGTTCAAATTGAACACCGCCGACTCCCTCCTGGCCTTGACGAAAGGCTTCCCAAGCGGTCAAACTATAACTGGCGATCGGAATGCCCAAAATATAAGCGGTGAGAAAATGTCCGGCTTCGTGGTGAATAACTCTTTGACGGTGTTTACTAGGAGAAAGAGCATCCAGTAGTAAAGTCACACCCCGGTTATTAAAGGTGAGAGTATCGACGGTAACTAATCCCAAGAGGCTAAAAGTAGCTAAAGCGGGGACAAAAGGCGAAATAGACAGCAAAGGAGTGACAAATACGGAAAGAGTGATCGAAAAAACGGTAATTGCGATCAGATTTAAAGCTGTCTGTTCCATAAAAATTAATAAAAAGATACAAATGCTTAATACTATGTTACATTGCCTAGTTTTATTTTCCCCGAATCAACCAACCAATTACCCCACCCACAAAAGCAGTCACATCCATACCTCCCAAATTTTTTCAGCTAAATCGGGAATTTTTCCCACGGATGCCTCGATGAGTTTCACTCTTTCATTTAAACCGGTGATTTTTGCGTCTAAAGTCCTGATTTCTCCCTTAATTTCCGTCTGTCCTATCTCTAAGACCTGAATTTCTCTTTTGATCTCTCCGACGCTATTCTCGATCGCTTTTTGTCCATTCTCCAGAGAGGTTAAACGAGTTTCGATCGCTTTTTGTCCATTGATAATCAGATTTTCTAACCTTTTTAGGTCATTTTCCGTAAAAGCCGTCATCAGCTAAACTCCTAATAGATTAATTTTTTCTCGTCTTGAGATTGAGTCGATCGTTGACTAATTTAATTATGGAGTCAAAATCAAGCTGTTACCCATTGATAGTTCTAGGTTCGACGCGGCAATAGGGATTTAGGGTGATAGGCAAATTTCCCCCACTTCCCCAATTCCCCACTTCCCCTTTACCATAAATAAACATTATTGTTTTCCTGTATGGATAACTTTTATTGATGAATATCGATCGCACTATCCAAGAGGCAATAGGGATTTAGGGTGATAGGCAAATTTCCGCTAAATCCCTCACCTCCCCACTTCCCCACTTCCCCATCTCCCCACTTCCCCACTTCCCCATCTCCCCACTTCCCCACTTCCCCACTTCCCCTTTACCATAAATAAACATTATTGTTTTCCTGTATGAATAACTTTTATTGATGAACATCGATCGCACTATCCAAGAGGCAATAGGGATTTAGGGTGATAGGCAAATTTCCCCCACTTCCCCACTTCCCCATCTCCCCTTTCCCATAAATAAACATTATTGTTTTCCTGTATGGATAACTTTTATTGATGAACATCGCTCGCACTATCCAAGAGGCAATAGGGATTTAGGGTGATAGGCAAATTTCCGCTAAATCCCCCACTTCCCCACTTCCCCACTTCCCCATCTCCCCACTTACCCACTTCCCCACTTACCCACTTCCCCACTTACCCACTTCCCCACTTCCCCACTTCCCCACTTCCCCACTTCCCCACTCCCCCACTTCCCCAGACTCCCTACTCCCGTCTCCTGTCTCCTGTCTTCTAAATTCTGCTGTATTGTTTCCCCTCATGAATATCGATCGCACTATCCAACTAGCTCATCAATTAGCGGACGCTTCTGGAGAGATTATCCGGCGCTATTTTCGGCAGCCTGATCTAGAAACCGAGACAAAACTCGATCAAGTTTCCTCAATAGTAACAATCGCCGATCAAGAAGCTGAGGAGGCAATGGTGGCAATTATTCGGCGAGAATTGCCTGAAGATGGGGTTATTAGGGAAGAAGGAGCCAATATTCCCTCCCAAAGTGGTCGTTATTGGGTATTGGATCCGATCGATGGCACATCCTCTTTTGTCAAGGGATTACCGATTTTTGGGACTTTAATCGGCCTAGTGGCAGAAAATCAACCGATTTTAGGAATTGTCGATCAACCGATTTTAGGCGATCGCTGGTTAGGAGTGAAGGGAAAAGCGAGTCTTTATAATAACCAGATGATTGTTAATCCCTACCGTCAAGATCGGGAACTTGTCTTAAAAAATGCCTGTTTAGTCTCCACCACTCCCTTAATGTTTATCACAGAACGACAACAAGCGATCGCTCGTCAGCTGCAAAGCGTCTGTAAACGTACCGCTTTTGGGGGTGATTGCTATAACTATATGATGTTAGCCACTGGCTGCACTGCCATGCCGATGGTAATCCTAGAATCAGACCTAAAATACTACGATTTTTGTGCTTTAATCCTGATTATTGAAGGTGCGGGCGGAATAATTAGCGATTGGTCAGGTAATCCCCTAAAAGCTGATTCTAGCGAAGTTTTAGCCGTCTCTAATTCCGGTTTATGGCGGCAGGTTTTAGAACAAATCAGCAGAGTGGGTTAGTGCGAATAGCAAGATAATTAGTCAACAGCTAACCCACCCCCGCGGCAATTAAACGGTGGCTAATTGAGGTTGGGGACGTTTGCTGTTACGGATACCTTCGATCGCCGCCGCGTAATCGGGGGCATTAAATACCGCCGAACCTGCTACAATCGCATTAGCGCCCGCTTCGAGAACTTGCCAAGTATTAGCCGGTTTTAAGCCGCCATCCACTTCAATCCAGGGATCCAAGCCTTTTTCATCGCAGATTTGGCGTAATTGACGGATTTTGGGGACAACTTCCGGGATAAAACTCTGGCCACCAAAACCGGGGTTAACGCTCATAATTAGGACTAAATCGCACAAATGCAGCACGTATTCGATTAAATCTAGGGGAGTGGAGGGATTTAATACCACACCCGCTTGTTTACCGAGTTCGCGGATTTGGCAAAGAGTACGATGGAGGTGGGGAGAAGCATTATGTTCAGCGTGAACAGAAATAATGTCAGCACCCGCTTTCGCAAAGTCAGCCACATATTTTTCCGGTTCCACGATCATTAAATGCACATCTAAAGGTTTTTTCGTATAGGGACGAATAGCGGAGACAATCAGGGGTCCAATGGTGATATTCGGGACAAAACGACCATCCATCACATCAACGTGAATCCAATCGGCTCCTGCCTTATCCACAGCCTCGATATCGGCTCCTAATTTACTAAAATCCGCCGATAGGATCGAGGGAGAGACTACGATCGACTTCGAGCTTCCGTTTTGGGTCATGGCTAACTATAGAATTTCGTGTTTATATTTTCGTAACAATCTTATCAGCAATCAGTGATCAGTGATCACTAATCGGATTTGAGTTTTCAGTCGGGGTAATCCCAGAGCATTTTGTATAAATTGTAACAGACAAAAATTTTTAATTGTTGTAAAGCAATAACCGCTACTGACAATCAATCATTTCTACTCTAAAATAAAAGATATTGCAATCCCTGTTAGGGAATTTCTCAGAAACTTGAGGTATATAAGTGTGACCTAATCACAGTTTCGCATTTAACCTTCATAAGATGGAATATGAATATCATTGACGCTTTAAATCTCAAAAACCCCCAAGATTACCCCTCTAGAGAAGCTTATCAGCAAGACGTTGTCAAAGCGGTACAGGTCTTAATGCGTTTAGGTATTATGGATAGTCCCTCGGCCGATTTAACCGCTTCCCTAGACTCTATCCTTGAGAAATTACAAGAGGATGAACTGGCTATCTACGGTAGAAAACGCAGTAAACAAGAAATTATCGCCGATTTAAAGCAAGTTAATAGTGAAATTGCCGAACTCGATCGAGAAATAGCTGACTTAGAATGGCAAATTGCGCTCAAAAAAGCTGAAATATCTGTTAATGAGGCATCTTAGGTTTTTATCTTGATTCTGGTTCGGTTTCTGCAAACTGAGCGCAATAATCATCCGCACTAATAAACTTCATCGTGAGTCCCAATTGACTCTAAAAGAATTGCCTGTTTCTGCTCATATTCAACGAATTTAAAGACAATTCTTAAATTATAGCCCAAACTACAAGCGTAAGAGTCTTTAAGCTCCCCTTTTAATTTGTGTGTTCTTAATCGAGGTTGAAATAGATCTACGGATAATAAAGCTAAAGTTTCTTGGATATTTTGAACTAAAAAAGCCTGTTTTTTCACAATTTTTCGAGCATTTCTAATAAATATATTCGAGCGTAATAAAACAAAATTCACGCAAGGATTTCCTCCATGATTTGTTCAGGTGTCAGGGGTTGACATTGACCTTGTGCAAATTCTTGTTGAGCTTCTTGAACATCTCTAATCAACTCTGTTCTTTTTTGATCTCGAAGACGATTCTGTAAAATATGAATGAGATTTTCTTGATCTTCAAGGGGAAGTTGCTCGGCTGCTTCTAGAATCTCTGCAAAGGTTGTTTGTATTGCCATTTTCTTAAGGGGCGATCAATTAAACTATCTAGGGTTTACAATCAAGGCTAAAAATAGCGAGAGTTACCGCATAACCATTTATTATATCGACATTTTTTGTCTAGTCAACTATTTATAACTAACTAAGTAGGGAGGCACAATTATTTGTAGGATGGGTTAGCGGTAGCGTAACCCATGCGGGCGTTGGGTTTCATACTTCAACCCAACCTACGTTCTAATCAATTAAGTCTCTTACCAGATAAGGATTTAGTCGATTTATGCCACCCTATAGAACCATACCAAGTAACGAAGAACCCATTTTTGGCGTTGTCAAATTGAAAGATGCTCCGAATCAGCACCGGAACTGAAATTACTTTGATAGGAAAGATTACATGGCATCTTGACAATTAGTGTTTAATGAACGAATAGTGCCGATAGTTGGGCTTAAGTGGGGAACAAGAGT
>NZ_JADBVE010000205.1:0-3189 GCF_020245285.1 Microcystis sp. M31BS1 | reverse complement strand
TGTCGCCTTCGGAGTAATTGTGCCGAGCGTCCGAATATAGTCGGGTTCAATGTATTCAAAAATCGGATTGGAGCCATATTGTGCCAGAATCTTCTCCACAGAGAGCGACCCGGATAAATTCCAAATCTCTGCCCCCGTTAGCTTAATCGTCTGGGTGCTGACAGCACCAAAGAGGGACTTAAACTGAGCCACTTCGGCGCTGGTGATCCCCTTCTTGAACTTGAGAATCAGTTGATTGGGAGCATAAGGGGCAAGGGTGCTAGTTGCTGCCGGTTCTAGCTCTGAGGTGACGGGGGCGGCAGTGGGTACAGAGGCAAGACTCGACGCTGGACTGGTGGGATAACCAGAAGAGTTAATACTAAGAGAAGCGGGAAAGACCACTTGACTCGTAGCAGCAGGGGAGACTGGAACCGTAGGAGCCTCAGAGGAGACTGTAGATGGGGAGGGGTTAGAGTTCAGGACTCCTAAGGCGGGGGGAAGGGTTTCAATCGATACACTTAAATCGCCAGAATCTGTTAAATCAGCCGTGATTGGGAAGGATTGCTCAAAACCCAAAGCATCGTTTAAGGACGGCACATCTATACTTGATGAATCAGAACTTACTTGTGTTGTCTTCATGACTTTACCTACCTAATTGTCCGAAAATTAATCGGTCAATTACTTAAGTTTGTTGAATTCTTTCTGTTTATGGTTAGGGAAAAAGACCAGCCCAACCTTTCTGCCTTAGGGCTAAATCTCTCATCTACTTATGATTATAAATAGATAAGTTTAACAAAAAAATAAATTTTTTCTTAAATTAATTTATCCAAGAGCCTGATTAGTCACAGCAATAATAACAGCATTATTGAGAATTAAAAAACCTAGAGGTATTAAGCTGCCCGTGCATTTAAATTACTTGTTGAGACGCAGTTAAAATTCGTTGCGTAAATGCGTCCTAGCTTACTAGGTCAGGGTTTCTCAATCAACAGAGGAAATACTAAGACTATTTTTCAAAAACTGTAGCCCAATTATAGAAAAGATAATTAAGTGTATAAATCGGCTCTTATTGTTTCTTTGTGTAAGGGAGAAGAATAGAAATAATTCTCAAAAACATTGTCTTTAAAGCCTTGCCTAGCAAGACTTATATAAATAATAACTACTAATAAATATACCAAGTTTTTCAGAGACAATAAATGGGTAATATTTGGGAATAAAAAATAATTTTTGTTCAAAAATTGGCAAAATTTTTTATAGTTTTTAAACTAATTTACGAATTAAATTTTTTTAAATATAAATCAATAATTTTCCTTTAGTTTTCTAGTAATTACCAGCCAAATATACACCTTTATCTTCTTACAATAAACCAGCCACAACATTCAAATCAATACCTATTGCTTAAATTGAACATTCTCCTCACCTCAGTCCGGTTAATTTTTGCTTTAACGTTTTCTGCGGTTTGATTGCTTACTGTCACTAACCGAAGAAATCTTACCTTTAGATGAGCCTACTTTTACCTCAATCTGCTTAAACCGAACTCAGGTTAAATTAATCTTTTTTTCCTAATACCATTTTTCTTTATTTGCGTCACAACGAATGCAGGCTTGGCAAGCATTCGAGCGTGGATGTCTGTCATGGATTTAGAAATTTGGTATAAGTTCCCTGGAAAGATTAAGGTAAAAATTAGATCTATCGGCCTTTAGATTGACTGATCATGGCTATTTGCCACTGGTTCAGAGCTATCCTCGCCAATCCAAGCTCTGACTAACTCGTAGCAGAGACCGAGCAGAACTGGCCCGACGAACAAACCAATAATCCCATAGGCGATCACTCCCCCGAACACCCCTAGCAGAATCACCACCATGGGAATGGGCAGACCGCGCCCCATTAAGATCGGTTTGAGGAAATTATCCACCAAGGTGGCGGGAATCATCCAGAGGGTAAACAAGAGGGCGATGGAATTGGGTAATGTTACCCAAGCGTGAATGATCGCCCCCAAGACAATCAAACCGGGGCCAATTTGGAGAATGCCCAAAATTAGGGTGAGGAAAGTTAATAAACCGGCCGCAGGCGTTCCCACCGTGACTAAACCGATGCCGATCAAAAGACTCTGGATAATGGCAACGCCAATAATACCGCGGCTAACATTGCGGACGGTGGAGGCGGTCAGACTGGCCAGCGCGATGCCTCGACCTGGGGCAATCTTTTCCGCTAACCGGTTCATCAGGTGAGTCAGATTTTTAGCGGAGAGGGTGAGGGCTGCCGCAATCACAATTGAGACGATAAATTTCAGCACCGTCAGACCAGTACTGGTGGCTAGGGAAAGGGAAATTTTCCCCAGTTCTTTTAATTGTGGCTCGAAGCGTTGAAAAAATTGACCCGTGTTATCCGATGCCTGCTGCCAGAGACTCGCAATCCTTTCGCCGATTAGCGGCCAGGTGGCCACATCGGTGGGGGGAGGGGGAATCACCGCCGCACCAGTATCGATATATTCGGCCAGCGTTCGCAGATTACCGGCCAGAACCGCTGCGATGGCACTCACCGGACCGATAATGATCCCTAGACAAATTAGGGTGAGGAGAACTGCGGCCAGTTTCGCTCGGCCAGCGAGTAACTTTTTTAACCAGAGAAAGAGCGGATACCAAGCGATCGCCAGAATTGCTCCCCAGAGGATCATGGTTAGGAAGGGACGCAGCAGGGTAAAACCAGCAAATAACAACAGGCCGAGAAAGAACAGCCGGATGACGAGATCGATAATTTTAGCGTCATTTTTCATCAATAGCGATCGCCTTTTGGCTAGATGAGGACATTGCTGCAATTATGGCAGTTTTTCGTTATATATTTGGCTACAGTGGATCAGTCTTGATACCTTGACATCCTCACCGCCGTAAACGGACGGTGATTCCCAAACCTCACGATTTGGGTTTCTGCTTCTTTCCCTTGCGGGGTTCCGCACCTGCCTTAACAGATTTACTCTGTTCTGGTCTTATGGTCGCTCTACAGACTGACACCGCAAGCCCTGCGGCCAAAATGTTTTTACTAGCGTTAACATCTCGGTCATGGTGAGTCCTGCAGTCTGGACAATCCCACTCTCGAATATTTAACGGCATTTTTTCAGCAATATACCCGCAATTACTACACCTTTTAGAGCTAGGAAACCATCTATCTATTTCGATGTAATTTCTCCCATACCAACGGCATTTATAGGCTAAT
>NZ_JADBVE010000204.1:0-3364 GCF_020245285.1 Microcystis sp. M31BS1 | reverse complement strand
ACCCACATCAGTCAGAGAAGTAAAATCCACTTCTATAGCTAAATCGGGAGGAGGATCAACAGTTAAATCAATTCTTTCTTTGCCTAAAATTGCCTGTCTATTATCAATATAAAAACAAGTATCTGGTTCTAATCCCGCTTCTCCCAGCATTTTCAAGGTAATCGGATCAAAACATTGCCAGTCTTTACCTTGACGACGGAGGATAATTTTTACTAAATCCCTTAATGTATCAACACGATTGCCATGACTTGGTAGGGGAGACATAAGCCTAATTTCTTGAGTTTTGCGATTAAAATAGAGTTTTGGATAGGTTTTTTGGAGACGTAAACTCAGCAATCTTTCGTAATCTTCCCAAGTCTGATGGGGAAAAATAACTTGACTGCCTGGAGATAAAGATAAAGTATTTTCGTTGAGAGTAATTAGTAACATTTTGGTAATTATCCTTAATTTTTTCCTGTGGGATTTAACTAATTTCGCTCTGGCAACCAATGCCTATTAAGCATTTGTTCGAGGGAATAGGGACAATTTAGAGGGAAATTGTGAGGAGATATTTCAGTTTTTTGCCCAACAATAAAAACGGCATCTTGATAGATTCTTTTTTGGTTATCTAGGAGATATTTTTCTAGATTTGTGCTTAAGTATCCATTTAGCTGAACTCTAAAAGTGGCTATTTCTCCTTGCCAATGCCGATGATTTAATTCAAATTCTTCTGACCAATATTGCCACAGCAAAAGCTGAATAATTATCTGTCTTAAAAAACTCTCAACTCGATTTCTATCCCGTTTGCTCAAAGCCTCCAACTCCTCGATTAAATGTTGAATATCTAACTCGGCTAGACGATTGGCCTTGAGAAGTTTAATTGTTTCAGTCAACCAGAGATGTTCATCTTGTTCGTAGAGAAATTGTAACTGATTTAGCCAAGTATCTTTTTTCATATTTTTTTGGCTGAGGAGACTTCTAAAACTGCTTTTGGGTAGGCAATGCGTTGATGGTGGAATTGTTGCCAAACTTGCACAAAAACCTCGGCAATAATTGGTAATTCCTCCTGACGAATACCACTATCTACTAATTGTTGATCGCGCCATCGGGCCTGAAAAATCTTTTTGATCATATCCATGGCTTGTTCTGGGGAGGCCTCCTTCAGCGATCGCAAAGCGGCCTCGCTACTATCGGCTAACATAACGATCGCCGTTTCTCGCGATTGGGGAATCGGACCATCGTAGCGAAAGGCCGCCTCATCGACGAGTTCTTGACCATTTTGGGCGGATTTTTGCAAAGCTTGCTGATAAAAATAGGAAATTAAGAGATTGCCTTGGTGTTCGGGAATAAAATCGCGGACGACTCGCGGTAAACCGTGTCTGCGGGCCATGACTAACCCTTCGCTAACGTGCTTTTTAATAATCTCGGCGCTGACGTAGGGATCATTAATTTCATCGTGTTTATTCGGGCCACCCATTTGATTTTCAATAAAACCGAGAGGATCGTGCATTTTCCCGATATCGTGATAAAGGGTTCCCGTGCGAATTAATTCCACATTACAGTGCAGTTTTCGGGCGGCCGCTTCAGCTAAACAGGCGACAAAAAGGGTATGTTGAAAAGTACCCGGTGCTTCCGTGGCCAAACGTTTGAGCAAACTACAATTAGGATTGGACAACTCCACCAGACGAATGGGAGTGACCACATCGAAACAGCGTTCCAAATAGGGGGATAATCCTAGGGCGATTACTGTCCAAGCTATTCCCGATAGACCATAGACGAGCGCCGTGGGTAGTAGAGTATAGATGACCGTGCTGGCCGTGGCGCTAACGATTAGGTAAGTGAGCAGATAAACACCCCCTTGACTGACTCCGATTCCCATCCCTAGGAGCGATAATTCATCCCGGGAGCGCAATTTTGCCGCTATCATCGCCGCTAATAGTCCCCCAATCGTCCCGGCGATTAAATCGGCGCTGATGCCTTGGATGCTGAATAGGGAAAGACCGGCAGTTAAGAGGACTTGGGTGACGGCCAGAGTCGGGCCATAGAAACTGCTGAGTAATAAACCCACGGCTGCCAGATTGGTAAAGGGAATATGGGCGATCGCTAGGATCGGTGTGGTAAAACTCAGTAAACCCAAGAGAAGAAAATCCCGGTGACGCAGGGGCCGATGGAGACGCTGGGAAACGAGGCAAAAAGTCCCGATCGCGCTGGTGACAAGGATTGCCGTTGACCCTAAACCCATCCAGTTAATGCCCCGTTCGCTCAAACCAAAGCCATCGATGAGAACAAACTGAGCTTGAGTAATTGTTTCGCCTGCTTTAACGATAATTTGACCAGCTTGAGCGTCAGACATAACCATATCTACCGCTTCCACCGCTTTAGTGGCTTGTTCTTTGGTTGCCTCCCGATCTTCTATCAGGTTCGCTTGTCCCTCCAGGGCCGCTAGAAGGATATTTTCGGCTAAAGACTGCTGGCGACTGGTTAGGCGATCGCTGCTAATCTGCACGGCGATGGTATCCTGTAGGTGACTGGTGGAAATCCCTGGGGGAATGCCTTGTACCAAAATCCGGCGACTCGCTTGCAGGATGGCTGTTTCTAGGTTTGGCCACTCTCGATCGCCCATTTGGGCCACTGTGATCAGATCGGCGTATTTGAGTTTATTTAAGCTGGAATGCTGATAATTTTGGCTGGTTTGCTCCTTTATTTGCCGTAATTGCCCTAATCGATCGATAAATTGCTCAAAGTTACCCTTGGCCACGCGCTGACGATAGGCTTGGATTTCGCTAACAGCATATTCCTGTTCTTTTGTCAAGGGTTTTGTAAAAGATTCTTCATAGTTGAGGCGGCTTTGTAGAGTTGACCATTGAGCGGCAGAAAAGGTGAGCAGCGTTTCCATTGTGGCGTTAGAAATATTCCTGCCCATTAAAATGGAATTTTTTCGCAGAATTGGGCTAATTTGACTTAATTGCCCTAAAGTGTCTCGCAGCGATCGCTCGATCTGGTCGGTGGTTTGGGGGTCTCTTTTCAGCCGGGGAAGCAGTCCAGCCCGAATTTTTTGGCGTTTGAGGGCGGTGGTTTCTTGGTCTTGAAAACGGGCATCTTCGGGGGCGATAATCGTGACGGGGGAAATAGTCCCGACGGCCAATTTCGGCTGATTATAGAAACGATAACCGACCACGCTAGTCAGACAACCGACGGTAAACAGGAAGATTAACGGTCGTCGCAGTTTACCGAGGGAGTAAGAGCGAGATTTTCGGGCAGAATCAGGAAAAACAGTGAAAGAATGCAGAAAATGATTCATAAATTCCAGCTAAATTCTATAAACTGCGCCACCATGCCCAGAGGAAAAATACCAGCAATTTGGTTGTGTGTTCCCTTTTCTATT
>NZ_JADBVE010000203.1:0-19362 GCF_020245285.1 Microcystis sp. M31BS1 | reverse complement strand
TTATCAGTTATCAGTTATCAGTTATCAGTTATCAGTTATCAGTTATCAGTTATCAGTTATCAGTTATCAGTTATCAGTTATCAGTTATCAGTTAGATAGTTGTAGGGTTTTGGGGTATTAGTTGAATTCCCCCATTTCCCCATTCCCCCATTTCCCCATTTCCCCATTTCCCCATTCCCCCATTTCTCCATTCCCCCATTTCCCGAATCCTGACCTAGCATAAAAAAGACAATTTAGGAATACTTGTTAAAGAAAATTATTGAGATTTTTTATTAGTTTTCGAGGTATCTTCGGCTCCTTGGGGGAGATCGATAAAGACCTTTTCTCCGGCTTCCAACCCTGATAAAATCTGGGTTTTATCGTCTAAGACCAAACCGATCGAAACGGGTTTAAAACTGGGTTTATTTTCGGCATCGGGAACTAAAACCCCTGACTTGCCTTCCCGGGTGACAATGGCGACAGTCGGCACGACCAGAGCATTATCTAACTGCTGGCCGACAAAAGTTACATCCACATTCATTTTCGATTTGAGTTTGTCTCGTCCCGTCACCAAACCGATTCTCACTTCAAAAGAAGTAACATTCTCCTCGATAATTGCTTCAGGAGCCACAAGAATAACTCGACCTTCAAAGACTTCTTCAGGAAAAGCATCGGCGACAATTCGCACGGGTTGGCCGCGCTGCAATAAACCCACATCTACTTCTGGCACTTTAGCAATTACTTCCAATCCCGATGCTAGGGCGATAATCGAGGTGGAAGTGGCGGAAGCGGTACTAGAGGCCGAAGTGGTGGGAGTGACAAAAGAACCCTCGGTGGCGTATTTTTGGGTGACGATGCCATCAAAGGGGGCAGTAATGACTGTATCGCGGTATTGAATCTTAATTTGCTCTAAATTGGCTCTAGCAGCCGCTACAGATGATTCTAGTCGAGCAAGCTCCGTTTCTTGGGTTTTTTGGCGTTGTTCGAGGGCAAATTTCGCTTCAGCGATCGCTGCTGCCGCTCGGATCATTTCCTGCTCAATTCCCGCTACTTCTGGGGAAGCGGTTTTATCCGCTTGTTCCAAACGGCGGATCGATTCGTCTAAATTGGCTTTAGCATTGAGATATTCATTGAGGACGGCATCAAATTGGTCTTGAGCGATCGCTCCTTCCCGGACTAAATTTTCATTGCGTTTAACCCGATTTTCTGCTAGTCGAAACCGGGATTGGGCCGCTTGTACCTGAGCTTGCAGTTGGTCTAAATCTTTGGGAATTCTTTCTTTGGCCTGAGCTAAACGGGCTTCTAATTGCTTATAACTGGCCTGGGCCTGATAAAATCGGGCTTGTAATTGGCGGATATCTTCGGGAATACTGCGTTTAGCCTGTTCCAGACTGGCTAGAGCTTCCCGCAGACGCGCTTCTGACTGCATTCCTTGGGCATACACCTCTAAATTATCCATGACGGCGAGGGTTTGTCCCCTTTTAACGACCATGCCCTGATCCACCAATAATCGCACTAATCGGCCGGGGTTTTTCGGGCTAATGTTGACACTTTGGATTGGTTCCACCCTACCACTAGCTTTAATTTCCACAGCGAGGGTTTCCCGTTGAGCAGGAACGGTCATTTTCGCCAATTCTAGGGCAGGAGGAGGGGTTTGCAGCAAACGATAAGAAACCACTCCCACCGCCAGAAAACCACTAGCCATGAGTCCGAATATCCAAAATAGGGGGCGATTTGATTTTCCCAACACGGTTATTGCCATCGATCAGCCAAAAGTTAATTGGTTATATACTAACGTCTCTAGAGTTGCCTTTGTTGTTTCTTTAGCCAACAACCCCCAAGCGAGATAGACTGATTAAAAAAGGCCTATCGCGGGGGTAAACTGTGCCAAAACTTCAATTAATCGTTTCTTTACTCATTTTTTTCGTCGCTGGCAGCCCGCCAGCTTTTTCCCAAGCTCTACTCCCCTACGCCATCGAACCGGGGTTAGAACAGATGGAACAAGCGGGAATTGAAATGGCTGAGGATGCCATCCAATTAGCTCGTTTTCGCCGTACCGATGCCGCCCTTTCCCGAGCTAGGTTAGCGGTGCAGTTAGCCCCCCATCTCTATCAAACTTGGTTTATTCTCGGTAGTTTATATCTGCAAGACGATCAGGTGCAACCCGGTATCGAGGCATTAAATCAATCTTTGTCCCTTGCTCCCGCCGATGCCCACGCTAATATTAAATTTTCCCTCGGTAGTGCTTATTTTCAGAATCAAGATTACCAGTCTGCTATTGCCCAGATTGAAGCGGGTTTGCAAATGAAACCCGATGTCTCCCCCGCTCTTTTTGATCTCGGTAATTCCTATCTCAAGTTAGCACAATATCCTGATGCGATCGCAGCTTACGAAAAAGCTGTTAGTCAAGATAAAAATTTTTGGCCGGCTATTAATAATATTGGTTTAGTTAAATACGAACAGGGTGATAAGGAAGCCGCTCTTAAAGATTGGCGCACCGCTTTGAAAATTGATCCTAAACAGGCGGAACCTCAGTTAGCTATTGCGGTGGCTATTTATAGTCAAGGGAAAACTGAGGAGGGCATCAAATTAGCTCAGGCCGCTCTCACTAGCGATAGTCGTTATGTCAGTCTGGAATTTTTGGGGGAAAATCTCTGGGGTAAACGTCTTTTGCAAGACACGGAGAAAATGTTTAATCATCCCCAAATGAAAGATTTTATCGCTCGTTTACCACAACCAACCCTAGAAGCGGAGGAAGAAAATTAATCTGATAGCAGCAAGCATTAAGATAAACCCTTAGTTAATTTGCTAGGAATTCTTGAGGCTTGCTCTAACTAATTAGGACTGGCTGAATATCGGTAGCAGCTCTGCTAAAAAATGGTTTTGGGACTTTATTAGCAAAACAACAAACTTTTTGCCGCAAACCCCACATACAGTACAATTATTATAGTTAAGGTTTTGAAAGGCCTAGGATGATGGCAAAGCAATCAAGGGCAATTGCGGTGACAGAACATGATAATAAGTGTCCCGAATGTCTGCACTTGGAGATTTCGGGAGAACTGGTTACGTCTGAGTCTAAGGGTGTTGTTTCCCTTTTCAAAAAGTCTGAACCAAAGGCGTTTTCCCTATCGGTGCGGCTTAATTTTAATCAGCAGTGGCTTGATTTTTCTTTTGGACGGGTTAAGTTTGGTTTGCGGGGGGGAGAGTTACGCTTAAAACTGGAGAATGGCCAAATGCCTTCTGAGTTGAGAAATGAGGCGTTGAAAAAGATTTTAGCAAGGGAGTTGGAGATTGAACGTCAGTTAGGAGGAGAACAGGAAAGCAAGTCTCAACTAGAAGGATCAGTAACTCCTGATTTATCGAAAGCAAGCTTAAAGGGAGTTAGAGAACAGCGTCAAAAAGAGTCCCAGGGAGATAAGTTTCAGCTTAAAATAGCTCAAATTAGTCACAAGGGAGCAAATAATCAGCCTGTGTGGGTGTTCGAGAATAGGACAGGTGAGCCGGTTTTACTGGGGGAATTAATGGATTTGCTTGATGAATTGGGAAAATTTATTTAGGGTTTGCGGCAAAAAGTTTGTTGGTGAGGTTCCCTTGTTTCAAGGCTCTGCCTTGAAACATAATATCTAAGGCTCTGCCTTAAAGTAGTATTTAAGAAGAACTGGAATTTCAGTGAACAGTTATCAGTAAACAGTTATCAGGTAGAACCTGAATCAAGCGTTCCCAGGTTCTACCTGGGAACGAGATAACTAGATAAATAAGTTAAAATAGTAAGGCGATCATTAACAAAGGGGTCAACAGATGCAAAATTTACGTCAGGTTTCTTTACTAACAAGTGGACAAGAGCAAGTATTAACTATTCCTCCTGAACTGGCCCTATCAAGTACAGAGGTTTTGTTACGCAAAGAAGGTCATCGCTTAATCATTGAGCCGATTTCTTCCGGTTCTCTAATTTCTTTGCTGACTACTTTGCCAGACATTACAGACAATTTTCCTGATATAGATGAAGGGTTGCTTCCCCTTGATGACATTACATTTTAGTACCACCCAATGACCTATCAATATCTGCTTGATACTAACATCCTATCACATTTGATCAGGTATCCCCAAGGTCAGGTTTTCCAGCATATTGTGGATGTCGGCGAAGAAAGCGTTTGTACGAGCATCATTGTGGCGTGTGAATTAAGATTTGGAGTGGTTAAAAGTGGTTCCTCCCGTCTGGTGCAGCAACTAGAACGCATCCTGGAGTTCTTGACAGTTTTGCCATTAGAATCAACTGTAGATAAGCACTATGCCGTAATTCGTAAACATTTGGAGCAAGCAGGAACCCCAATCGGTCCAAATGATTTACTGATTGCTGCTCATTCTCTAGCGCTTGATCTGACTCTTGTTACCGCAAATACTCGTGAATTTGAGCGTGTGCCTGCTTTGAAGTTAGAGAATTGGTTGATTGATTCTGTAATAATTTTTGGGGGATAATTTGTCATAAATGATGTTGCTGATGATGGTTTTGTATATATTCTGCAACTACTTTTTTGCGGTTTTCTCGCAATGACAAATCAGGTGGAGCATTTTCTAAAAGATGCTGAGGATGACCTCCCCGGCGTTGTGATAAAGTTTTACGCGGTTTTAAGCTTTGCCAATGTTCGTAAATGAGTTTTTTCAGAAGTTCTTCTGAGCTAATATTCTCTTCGGAAATGATGTCTGCTAGATAGTTCTCGGTTTCTCGATCTAGATTAATGGATAACATTGTTACCTCATGGGATAAATCAATATTTTTGATTATAGTTTAAAATCCATGATCGCGCTACAGATAATCCCACTCACCCCCCCATCCCCAAACGGTAAAATGTTTTATGACATATAATTAATTTGCAAGTAAAATGTAGGGTGCGTTAGACGGCGACAATCTCTGCTTAAACTTAAATCTAACAATCCGTCGTAACGCACCACACCTATTGCATGATCAGTAAAATGTAGGGTGCGTTAGACGGCGATAATCTCTGCTTAAACTTAAATCTAACAATCCGTCGTAACGCACCACACCTATCATTAATTTAACTTCATTATAACATATAATTAATTTGCAAGAGTTCTTTTTTTCCACTTCAATCTAAGAATTGAGAAAAAAGCAAAACCTTATATTATACCATAAAAAAATTATGCAAGAGGTCTATTGTACTGTAAAAGGATAATGCCTGGTTTTTGAAGGTTCCAATTCTAACAGGTCAAAAGCCTTATTTTAAAAGGGTTTTACTATTATTCAGCAATCCCTAATTAGGATAAACTCGCCCTTTCCAACCTCCCCCTTGGCCGCGCCAATAACGCAGGGCAGAATCGACGGTCATTAAACTATAAAAGAGGGCAATTAGGGGTAAAGTTAAAGCCCGCAGGGGGGATAATTTATATAGTCTTAAAGTCGGGCTATAGGAAAGGGCTATTAGTAATAAAGTGACGGTGCTAATTATAATAATTGATGTTTCTTTTAAGACCAATCCCCAGATTAAGCCCAAGGGGGCGGCTAAATAGGTTAAAAACATCCCGAAAATTGTGCCAATTAACCAAAGTGTTGAGTAATTTAGTTGCGTAAATGCGGTGCGGGCTACCATATTCCAAATGCTTGCTAAATCGGGATAGGGACGGAGACTATAGGTGGTTTCTGTTAATCCTAACCAGATAGATTTCTCGGTATTTTCGGAGTGATTTTGCAGATATTTTTTAACCGCAATCGCTAAAGAACAATCATCAATTAAAGCTTGTTTAAGAATATCAATACTGCCAATTTTTTCTAGAATATCTCGGCGAATTAAAATGCAACCCCCAGCGGCGGCAGCTATCGGGGAATTAGGGTTATTAACTAGGGGAAAAGGATAGAGTTTCTCGAAGAAAAAAACAAAGGCAGGAATGAGAAATTTTTCCCAAAAACTGTCACAGCGTAGCAACACCATCAGGGAAACTAAAGCTTGTTTTTCTTGTACTGCTTTAGTAACTAATTGGGTTAAATTATCCGGTGGGTGGGCAATATCAGCATCGGTGAACAGAAAATAATCGGGTGCAAATTTCTCGGTAGCCTCTGTTATTCCCTGTTTCATTGCCCATAATTTACCCGTCCATCCTATCTCTAAAGGTTGTCCAGAAATAATAGTTATCTGTTCAGATTTATGAGATTTATCGGCAATTTTTTGGGCAACTTTCCCCGTGTCATCACTGCTTTGATCGTCAATTAAAATAATCGAAAATTCGCCTTGATAATCTTGGTTAAAGAGGGAAGTTAAACTGATAGGTAAAACGTCGGCTTCGTTTCGTGCGGGGATAATTGCCGAGACTTTTGGATAATTTGTTAAGGGATAAGTGACAGGATTAATTTTTTGGTTAGATAGCCAAAATTGTCCCCTAGCTAAGATTAAATATAACCAAATTATCAGCGATAGGGAAGTAACTAATAATAAGAAAAATGTCATAAGCTGGTGGTCTTTCGATGAGGGAACAGTGAACAGGTTAAAAAGAGTAAGTAGGTAGGCGTTAAAAGTTGTCAGACACCCCCCTTATCAAGGGGGGCAGGGGGGATCCCCCCGCCTATCGGCACCCCCCTTATTAAGGGGGATCCCCCCGCCTATCGGCACCCCCCTTATCAAGGGGGGCGGGGGGGATCGAACCTAAAATCCATTTTTAATTTAATTATAATCAGCTACTTATCAAATTTAGATGGACAACAGCTTAACCGGTTTGGGGTTTAACAGAGGGCAATTTAGGATAAAATAGAAGCAACTTAGCAAGATTAGACGAGGGAGTAAATCATGGATTACGATGTAGTAATTATTGGGGGAGGACCGGCGGGAGGTCACTGTGGTAGATTATTAAGTGAAAAAGGTTATCGTGTTCTTTTAGTGGAACAACATTCTAGTTGGCAAGATAATAACTTTTCTAGTGCCGCTTCTCCCCTAGAAATTTTAGAACAATTCAATCTCCCCGAAACCGTAGTGGCTAGGTTTTGGAAAAATATCGAAATTATCTCCACTAGCATACATCATTTTTGGTCATCACCGCAACCTTTAGGGGTAGTTTTTGATTTTGCCAAATTGCGAGAGTTTTTAGCCGCAGAAGTGCTGCGTTGGGGGGGAGAAGTTCGTTTAGGTTGTCGTTATCTGAAATATCAACAAACGGAGAATCAGCTAACTGTTTTCTTGAAATCAAAAGGAGAGGAAATCGAGACAGTTAATACTCGTTTATTGGTTGATGCTACGGGATATGCCAGAGCAGTTATGTATAAACATAGACGAGAAAAACCTGATTTTTTAAAAGCAGTGGGTATTGAATATTTAATTGCTGTGCCAGAAGAAGATTATCAAAAGTATCAAGATAATTTAGTATTTTTTCTCGGTCATAAATGGAGTCCTAAAGGTTATGGCTGGATTTTTCCTATGGATAATCGGCAATTAAAAATAGGAGCCGCTTGGTTAGAGGGAGAACATCCTTATATTCCTGAAGTTAAGCCTTTAAAAAGTTATATTACACAAATTATTCAAACCTACATTAATCTCTATAAATATGATATAATTGACAGCCATGGTTCTATTTTAGAATATTCGCTCAATCTGCAAGATATTTATTATCAAGAACCGAATATTATAGCGATTGGTGATGCGGTTTCTACGGTTAACTTTTTAGGAGGGGAAGGTATTCGCCATGCTATGAAAGGAGCCGAAATTGCTTGTCAATACATGGAAGAATATTTACAGGGAAAATCGAGTAATTTTGCCGCTTATCAACAGCGGATGCAGGAATATTTTCAACCCAAATGGAATTTATCCGATCGCCTCAGTCGCAAAGTTTATTTAGAATATAGTGATGCGCGTATTGATCAAGGAGTAGCCTATCTCAAATATCTTTCCACCCAGGATATAATCGACATTTTATTTTACTATAAATTTGAAAAATATACAAAAGGGTTAGGAAGATTTCTGCTGGGGAAATTACGTCAATGGTGGCGCAGAATTTTTCCTAGTCAAAAACCTGAGTAAATAAGCTAGGATAAAGCTAAGGAAACAATATTGGTAAAGACCGTGAGTAAGTTTATTCCCTACAGTACAATCATCACTCTGCTGGGCATTTTAGCAGCCTGTAGTGGCAATCCCGACCTAGAAAATCGTCTGGCTGCCGATCCTAATCTACAAACAAATCCCATACCAGAAAACTCTCCTAATAACAGGCAATTACCCGCAAATTTTCCCGCAGAAATTCCTCGATATAGTCAATCAGAATTATTATCCGTGCAGACAAATCCTGATAATACTGGTGGACAAACCCGTTGGCAATCCAACGATCCCAGCAATGCGATCGAGGCTTTTTATCAACAGGAATTAGTTAATAATAATTGGGAAATTATCACTCCCTTTTCTGGGGAAGGAGTTAATAGTACCCTAACGGCCCGTCGAGATAATTTAGAGTTAACTATCACCATAACTGCCACTTCTCCCAATACCGAATATAGCCTCGATTATCGTCCAATAGGAACCCCTAGTCCCTCCCCTAGTCCCTCCCTTATTCCCTCCCCGTTACCAAATCTTAATCCCACCAGTTTTAACGATCTCGAATCCTTACCTAATCCCTTAAAGAGCCACATTCAAGACTTAGCTAGATTAGGAGTATTAACAGGTAATAACAATCAGTTTAACCCTAATGATACAATAACGCGCCGAGAATTTGCTCGCTGGTTGTTACAGGCTAATAATGCCATTTATGCTAATGTAGCGGGTAAACAAATCCGTGTAGCTACCCCCAATAGTTCCCCGACTTTTAGTGATGTTAAAAATAACGATCCCGATTATATTTATATTCAAGGATTAGCGGAAGCGGGGTTAATTCCCTCTCCTTTAACGGGAGATAGTAGCGCCATTTTATTCCGTCCCAATGCTCCTTTAACCCGGGAAGATTTAATCGCTTGGAAAGTGCCATTAGATGTCAGAAAAGCTTTACCGAGCGCCAATCTTGATACGATTAAAAATACTTGGGGTTTTCAGGATACTAATAAAATTAACCCGCAGCTGGTGCGCGCTCTTTATGCCGATTTTCAAAATGCTGAACAAGCTAATATTCGGCGAGTTTTTGGTTTTACTACCCTATTTCAGCCAAAAAGACCAGTAACTCGCGCTGAAGCTGCCGCTACTTTATGGTATTTTGGTTTTCAGGGTGATGGTGTTTCCGCTGCCGATGCTGTGCAGGGTCAAGATACGCAACAGAGTGGGGTTAACTGAAATTTGTCCACAAAAACTAAGGGTGTGTCAGGAAAATACAGGCACTATTTTTGACATTTCTTCATATCTATTCAGAAAAATTAACAGAGGATTCTTGACCCTGCAGCTAGGGGAATATTTTATGCTAAAGATATAACTCTGCTGCAGGGGATTTTCTTGCTGACTTCCGCTGCTATTAACATTATGACCCATCAAACTCTCAAACTCGCCGGGATGAGTTGCGCTGGTTGTGCTGATTCGATCGAACGGATCATTAAATCTATCCCCGGAGTGATTCGATGTCAAGTTAATTTTGGCATGGAACAGGTGGATGTGGACTATGATCCCAAGCGTACCGATCTTAACACTATTCAAGCAAAAGTTAGGGATGCCGGTTTCCAAGCGACACCGATAACGGAAATTAATCTCGAATCCAGGCCAGAAAAAGAACTTCTCACTAAACTATCGATCGCTATTGTTATTAGTATTATACTTTTTATCGGTTCTTTACCGATGATGACGGGTTTATCTCTATCTTTTATCCCCCATTGGTTACACGATCCTTTACTACAATTAACTCTCGCTACTCCCGTCCAATTTTGGTGTGGTCAAAGTTTTTATAAAAATGCTTGGAAAGCCTTTAAAAATCGCACTGCCACCATGGACACTTTAGTAGTTTTGGGAACCAGTGCCGCCTATTTTTATTCCCTGTTTTTAACCTTCGGGAGCGATTTTATCGAAAAACAGGGGTTTAATTCCCATGTCTATTACGAAGCATCAGCTATCGTCATTACTCTGATTTTACTCGGTCGTTTCCTCGAAAAACGTGCCAGAAAAGAAACGGCCGCCGCTATTAAACAATTAATGGGATTACAGGCAAAAACTGCTAGGGTAATTAGGGAAGAACAGACGCTAGATATACCAATAGAAGAGGTGAAAGTAGGAGATATAATTTTAGTGCGTCCGGGGGAAAAAATTCCCGTCGATGGCATAATTATCCAAGGCAGTTCTAGCATTGATGAATCGATGGTGACGGGGGAAAGTTTACCCGTGCGAAAAACCGTCAATCAACAGGTAATCGGTGCGACAATTAATAAAACCGGTAGCCTACAAATGCAAGCGTTACGGGTGGGAAAAGATACGGTTTTAGCTCAGATTGTCCGATTAGTGCAAACCGCGCAAGCATCAAAAGCACCTATACAAAGATTAGTCGATCGAGTGACCGCTTATTTTGTGCCGGTGGTGATGATTATTGCGGTAATAACTTTCTTATTTTGGATTCTCCGCACGGGTAATCTCACCCTCGCTTTGATTACAATGGTGGAAGTCTTAATTATCGCCTGTCCCTGTGCGCTAGGATTAGCTACACCCACCTCGATTATGGTGGGAACAGGACAGGGAGCAAAACAGGGAATTTTAATTAAAAATGCCGAAAGTTTAGAATTAGCCCAGGGCATTACTACTATTGTTCTAGATAAAACCGGAACTCTCACCCAGGGTAAACCAACGGTGACGGACTTCTTGACTCGCGAGGGGGTGGGGGATGGACGGGAATTATCGCTGCTGCAGTTAGTCGTATCGGTGGAGAATCATTCTGAACACCCGTTAGGAGAAGCAATAGTTAAATATGGGCGGTTAAACGCCATTAAAACCCTAGAAGTAACCGAATTTGACTCAATAACTGGGTCAGGAGTGCAGGGAAAAGTCGGGTCGGATTTAGTGCAAATCGGTACACAACAATGGTTAGAAAGTCAAGGGATCGAAACAAAAGTTCTTAAAAAAGTCGCCCACGATTGGGAATGGCAGAAAAAAACCGTGGCTTGGATAGCGGTTAACGGGCATTTAGAGGGGTTGATTGCCATTTCCGACGTTTTAAAACCTTTTTCTTCCTCAGTGGTCGCCAAGCTCAAAAAAATCGGCTTAGAGGTGATGATGATGACGGGGGACAACCTCGAAACCGCAGAAGCGATCGCCAGCGAGTTGGGTATCCGGCGCTTTTTTGCCGCACTCCGTCCCCAAGAAAAAGCCGAAAAAATCGAATATTTGCAGAAAAAAGGGAAAATAGTCGCCATGGTTGGAGATGGCATCAATGATGCGATCGCATTGGCGCAAGCGGACTTAGGTATTGCCATTGGCACGGGAACCGATGTAGCGATCGCTGCTAGTGATATAACCTTAATTTCGGGAGATTTACAGGGAATTGTGACCGCTATTGAGTTAAGTCGGGCAACAATGGCAAATATCAAAGAAAATCTCTTTTTTGCTTTTATTTATAACCTAATTGCCATTCCCATCGCTGCCGGAATCCTCTATCCTTTTCTGCTCAATCCGATTATTGCCGGTGCTGCCATGGCTTTAAGTTCCCTTTCCGTGGTGACAAATGCTTTACGATTGCGTCGAGTTCATCCCAGGGTGGGGGGATAATTTTCGTTAACAATTCTTAAGGAAAAACCAGAAAAATTAGCTGTACGGGGGATGATACCGTAGAAAAGGCAATAGAATAATCACCGTGATATGACTGACTCCCCTGAAATACCTTATTTATTACGCGCTGCCAAAGGAGAAATCTTACCCCGTCCTCCCGTGTGGATGATGAGACAAGCAGGACGTTATATGCAGATTTATCGAGAATTGCGGGATAAATACCCCAGTTTTCGGGAAAGATCGGAAAATGCCGATTTAGCGATCGAAATCTCCCTGCAACCTTGGCGTGCTTTTCAACCGGATGGGGTGATCATGTTCTCCGATATCCTCACTCCCTTGGCGGGAATCGGTATTCCCTTTGATATTATCGAAAGTAAGGGGCCGATTATCGATTCTCCCATTCGTACTCAAGCGCAGGTGGACCAACTTAATCCCCTCGATCCCGATCAGTCTTTACCTTTTATCAAAACGATTTTAAAAACCCTGCGTCAAGAGGTGGGAAATAAATCCACTGTCCTCGGTTTTGTCGGAGCGCCTTGGACTTTAGCAGCCTATGCAGTGGAAGGGAAAGGTTCTAAAAGTTATTCTGTGATTAAAGGGATGGCTTTTTCGGAACCCTCGGTACTGCACCAATTTTTAGATAAATTAGCGGATATGATCGCCACCTATGTCCGTTATCAAATTGATTGTGGGGCGCAAGTGGTACAAATGTTCGACTCTTGGGCGGGTCAATTAACTCCCCAAGATTACGATGTTTTTGCCTTACCCTATCAACAAAAAGTAGTTCGTTTGGTGAAAGAAACCCATCCCGATACACCCTTAATTCTCTACATTAGTGGCAGCGCCGGCGTTTTGGAAAGAATGGCTAAATCGGGGGTTGATATTATTAGCGTCGATTGGACTGTCGATATGGCGGAAGCGAGACAGCGTTTAGGTAAAGCGATGATGGTTCAAGGTAATATCGATCCGGGGGTTTTATTCGGTTCCCAGTCCTTTATTCGCGAGCGGATTATTGATACTATTCGTAAAGCGGGTAATCAAGGTCATATTCTTAATTTAGGTCATGGTGTTTTGGTGGGAACTCCTGAAGATAACGTGCGTTTCTTCTTTGAAACTGCTAAAGGATTTAGTTATCAATAAAGTTACTCAGGGAACAGGGGGTGGGGAAATGGGGAAATGGGGAAATGGGGGGATTCAACTAATACCCTAAAACCCTAAAACCCCAAAACACAACACCCTTTTTGACTTTTTACTTTCAAACTGTCCCCTAAATTCTGCCAGATCAATTAAAATAATGAAAAAAATATTTCTAACGGGTGTGAGTGGCTGTATTGGGCATTATATCGCTGAGATTTTACTGGAAAATCCCGACTATGAATTATATTTTTTAGTGCGTAATCCAGAGAAGTTAAAATTTGCTTACCAAGGGCGATCAAATGTTCATATACTTTTAGGAGATATGGAAAATATTGGGGTATATGCGGAGCTTTTAAAAACAATGAATATAGCGGTTTTAATCGCTACCAGTTGGGGAGGAGAGGAGGAAAGTTATCAGATTAATGTGGTAAAAACCCTAGAATTAATTAGTTATTTAGATGCTCAAATCTGCGAGAAAGTCCTCTACTTTTCTACCGCCAGCATTCTCAATCAAAATAATCAACCTTTGCCCGAAGCTGGGGAGATAGGAACTAATTATATCCGCACTAAATATATTTGTTATAGTAAATTTACTGACCTAGAAATCGCCGATAAAATTATCACTTTGTACCCCACTTTTGTCTTAGGTGGTGACGAAAATAAACCCTATTCTCATATCTATGGGGGTTTACCGGATGTGTTGAAATATATCGGTTTAGTGCGTTGGTTTCAAGCTGATGGCAGTTTTCATTTTATCCATGCCAAAGATATAGCTCAAGTGGTGAATTATTTAATCGAAAATACCGCACCAGAAAGCAAAATTGTTCTAGGCAATCAACGCACAACAGCTAACCAAGCAGTGGAGGAAATCTGCGCTTATTTAAACAAAAAAATCTATTTTCGGATTCCTTTATCTTTAACCATTGCTAACTTTTTTATCAAAGTTTTTAACTTGCAGATGGAAGCATGGGACCGTTTTGCGATGAATTATCGCCACTTCACCCACATTAAAACCTATACTCCTGCTGATTTTGGTTTAAAAAACTATTGTTCCACCCTCGATGATGTTTTAACCTTGCGAGGAATTCCCCGAAAAAAACCCTAAGTAGGGTTTGCGGCAAAAAGCTTTTCCTGGGAGCAGGGTGTGGGGTGTGGGGTGTGGGGTTTTACCGATTTTGAGGTAGTCAGTTACCTAATTTTCAGGGAAAAAGTCCAGGAATTTTCCCCCCGATCCCCGCAATGGCTGGCACTTTTTGAGGGGAAAAAAGTCTAAAAGTCTTAGCCAACAAGGTTTTTAGATTTATTCAGCAAACTCTAATTAATTCTGTCTGGATACTATTTTCCTTTATTCGTAGCAGGCATTTTACTCTCTTGGGTTTGGTGGGTAAAATGTATTCTAAAATACATTCCTGCTGGCGAGCAAATGGAACGAACCACAAAGACACAAAGGACACAAAGATTGATCGGTCTTATATAACTTAAACTTATCACACAAAGAATAAGAGAGCCGGCATTTTACTCCCCTCTCCCTTTGGTTGTGGGGGTAAGGGAAATTAACCATCTCTGCGATTACTTTTGAAAAATGGCATCAGTGACAAGAAAACGGCAATTTTCTACTTAAGACTGTCCACTAAAAACTCACATCTGATAACTGATCACTGATAACTGATAACCGCTCAGGTACAATAAAACCTTGAGGCTTAATAGATATTGAGATTATGGGTAACACTTTCGGACGACTATTTCGGGTTTCCACTTTTGGAGAATCTCACGGGGGTGGGGTAGGAGTGGTTATCGATGGTTGTCCTCCGCGCTTAGAAATTTCCGAAGAGGAGATTCAAATCGATTTAGACCGTCGCAAACCGGGACAAAGCAGAATCGTGACCCCGCGTCGGGAAAATGACCTTTGTGAGATAATTTCGGGCGTTTTTGAAGGCAAAACCCTCGGTACACCGATCGCTATTTTAGTGCGGAATCAGGATGCTCGTTCGCAAGATTACAACGAAATGGCCGAGAAATTCCGACCTTCCCATGCGGATGCCACCTACGAAGCAAAATACGGCATTCGCAACTGGAAAGGAGGAGGCAGATCTTCGGCCCGGGAAACCATCGGCCGGGTGGCCGCAGGAGCGATCGCTAAAAAAATCCTTAAATCTGTCTATAATGTCGAGATTATCGGTTATGTGAAGCGAATTAAAGATATTGAGGCAATCATCGACCCCAACACCGTCACCCTCGACGAGGTGGAAAGTAATATAGTGCGTTGTCCCAACGGGGAAACGGCCGCCCAAATGATCGCCCTGATCGACCAAATTCGCCTGAATAAAGACTCGATCGGCGGTGTGGTGGAATGTGTAGCCAGAAATGTGCCGAAAGGTCTAGGAGAACCCGTTTTTGATAAGCTAGAAGCCGATTTAGCTAAGGGGATGATGTCCTTACCCGCGAGTAAGGGATTTGAAATCGGATCGGGATTCGCGGGAACCTTCTTAACCGGCAGCGAACACAATGACGAGTATTTTATCGATGATAACGGGGAAATTCGCACCACGAGCAATCGTTCGGGAGGCATCCAAGGAGGAATCAGTAACGGTGAAAATATTATTATCCGCACCGCTTTTAAACCCACCGCGACTATCGGTAAAGAACAAAAAACCGTGACGCGCACCGGGGAAGAAACCACCCTAGCAGCCAAAGGAAGACACGATCCTTGTGTTTTACCCCGGGCCGTCCCGATGGTGGAAGCGATGATGGCTTTGGTATTATGCGATCATCTGCTCCGTTTTCAGGGACAATGTACGATTAGCGATCGCTTTTTCTAAACCTTTATCTGCGATGAAATTTTTATTCCTTCATTCCAATTTTCCCGCCCAATTTCGCCATTTAATCACGGTTTTAGCTCAAAAACCTGGAAATCAAGTGATTTTCGGCACTACCCGGCAAGAGGGAGAGATAGCGGGGGTAAAAAAATTTATTTACAAGGAAAGTCGCGCTGTTTCTCCCCAAACCCATCATTATGTCCGTCCCCTTGAAAGTGCGGTTTTACAAGGTCAAGCGGTTTATGCTGTTTGCCAACAACTGAAAAATCAAGGATTTTATCCCGATATTGTCTATGCACATTCTGGCTGGGGGCCGGGTCTATTTATCAAGGATATTTTCCCGAAAACTAAGTTTTTAGCCTATTTTGAATGGTTTTATCATGCCCATGGTTCCGATGCTGATTTTGATCCAGAGGATCCCCTCAATGCTGATGCCGAGGCCCGGATTAGAATTAAAAATGCGCCAATCCTGATCGATCTGGTCAGTTGCGATCGAGGTTTATCGCCGACTATCTGGCAAAAACAACAATTTCCCAGCGAATTTCACTCGAAACTGACAGTTTTACACGATGGCATCGATACGGACTATTTTTGTCCCCGTCCCGATGTGCAGTTAGTGATTCCAGAGATAGGTTTAGATTTATCCGGTGTTAAGGAGATTGTCACCTATGCAACCCGGGGAATGGAACCCTATCGCGGTTTTCCCCAATTTATGACGGCTGTTTCCCTAATTTTAGCCCGTCGGCCTAACTGTCATGTGGTGATTGTCGGTGAGGATCGGGTCGCTTATGGGAAAACTCTACCGGACGGCAAAACCTATAAAGAATTGATGTTAGAAAGCCTTTCTTTGGATTTATCCCGGGTGCATTTTACCGGTTCTCTACCTTACGGTCAATATAAGCAGGTTTTACAGGCATCGGCAGCCCATATCTATCTTACCCGTCCTTTTGTGCTGTCCTGGTCAATGTTAGAGGCCATGGCCATGGGTTGCGTGGTGATTGGTTCCGATACTCCCCCCGTGCGAGAATTAATTACTGATGGGGAAAATGGTTTATTAGTGGATTTCTTTTCTCCCCAACAAATAGCCGATCGCGTGGATGAAGTGTTAAATTATCCCCAGCGTTGGCAAAATCTGCGTTTAAATGCGAGGGAAACTATCAAGCAACGCTACGACCTCAAGCAATGTTTACAGGATCATCTAGATTGGTTATTGAGTTGATTTTTCAGTGAACAGTAATCAGTGAACAGTAAACAGTGAAAAGAAAGCTGCGAACTTGCCAGGTAATTAGTCACCGCAATAAGGATAACCTTATTGAGAATGACTAAACATAGAAGTATTACCGGGTAAGGGTTTCTCAATCAACATATATGAAATACTTATACTAAATCCAGTTATTAAAGACTGATTATCTATTCCTCCTACCCCCCCTTGTCCTAGGGTTGATTCAAGGTAGGGTTGATTCATGAATCAACCCTACCCGACATCGGGGGGGGTCGGGGGTTGGGGGGGTTGCCTCTTGCCTGTCCTGATATGTAACATATACTCAACGGATTTAGTATTATCTGCTCGTCTTTCTTCTAATAATACGGAGGCGATGAAACGGTTAAAGACTTGTTCCCTTTTGCTGGAATATTTAGAATTTAACTCTTGGCATTCTGCAACTGTTAAGTTAACCCATAATCTTTAGATAGGCGGAAAAAATCAGCATTTTATATGGTTATGTTGATTCAATAATTTTTATCCCTGATCTAAATTCCCGCAGTGCTTGAGCATGATTTTCCGTATTAATACAACGCATCAATAAACCGACATCTAAACTCGGTAAAAGTTGCGATTTACTAACAGCCTCATAACCATAATTTACTAAACTATAAAACAATAACTCATCATTCATCCAAAACCAAACTTCAGGAATTTGTAACCGTTTGTATGCTTCCAGTTTATCAATTCCTCCACTACTAACAACCACCTCAATTACTAAATCAGGATGTTTTCTATTTGCTCCCAATTCATAGGATTTATCACCTTCTCTTTTAACCTTTTCAAATTCATTTTCTAAGGTGACAGAACCAGTAGGAGTAAAATCTAATCCCAAAAATTCTAAATAAATTTCTAGTAAAGCACCAATACGTTCTTTGATGGTTTCGTGTTTTTTCCCTGGCATTTTTCTAATCTCCAAAACTCCATCTAAAAAAGATAACCTTAACCCTGGGCGATCAATTAGCTGTTCAACAGCTTTAAATTCTCTCCAGGTTAAGTCACTAATTAAAATTGGTTCTGCTTCTCGTTCAATGAGTGTAGTTATCATAATTTAAACCCAAATTTAGAGCGTGAATTTTGTTGACTATGATATGATATAAAAACAGAGTATCATAAAAAACATCATGCAAGCATACAAACTCAAAGGAAAAATTGATCAATCTGGTAACTTGCTGATTACCGAACCATTGAATTTACCCCCCGGAAATGTGGAAATTGTAGTCTGGGCAGCCACAGATACCCTTGATCATACCACAACCCCAACCACTGAACCAGCACCAGAAGCACCAAAAAGAAAATCTAGGATCAAAGCATTTCAGGGTTTATTTGAAAATGCCCCTGCCATTCCGGCAGACTTTGATCCAGATCAAGCTAAATATGAATATTTAAAGGAGAAATATAACCTATGAAAATCCTGATAGATACTAATATCATTATTGATAATGCCTTAGAAAGAGAACCTTTTTGGAATGCAAGTGAACAAGTTTTATCACTAATTGAAAAAGGCACAATTGCAGGTTATATTTCCGCCTCAACTTTTAGTGATTTGTATTATATTATCCGTAAGGCAAGAGGTCGAGATTGGACGCTTACTTATTTAAAGCAGTTAATTACTTTTTGTCAAATTGCTACAGTAAATCAGGCTGCAATTATAATGGCTTTCACAACCAATTTTCAGGATTTTGAAGATTCTATTCAATACTCTACTGCGGTAGTTAATAAATTGGATGCAATTATTACCCGTAATCCTCAAGATTTCCCCATTGTCACACCACGAATTATCACTCCTGAACAATTAATTGCCGAATTAACCAACTCTCATTAGCAAATTTAGTGGTTTTAATAATGTATCGGGAGCATAAAAAATGTCTAAACTTAAAGAGTTCACCTATTACCAAAATTCTATGACTCGCTGGTTTAATATTGCCGGTCCCTGTAAAGACGATATCCACTATATGCTCTCTCCCACAGTGCGATTACCAGATTTAGAGGAGCTAATTCAACAGCATAGTTACTTTGTCCTTCACGCACCACGACAAACAGGGAAAACCACCGCTATGTTATCCCTAGCAAAACAACTTACCGATAGAGGAAATTATGCCGCAGTCATGGTATCCGTAGAAGTAGGAAGTGTATTTAATCATGATCCTACTGCCGCAGAATTGGCAATTTTAGGAACTTGGTATAATACAATTGAGGATAGTTTACCGACCGAATTACAACCTCCTGCTAAACAATGGCAACACCAAGAACCAGGAAGCAGAATTAAGGCTTTTTTAAGAGGTTGGGCAAAAGCTATCAATTGTCCCATAGTATTATTTATAGATGAAATTGACTCTTTACAAGACCAAGCATTAATATCAGTTTTACGACAGTTAAGAGATGGTTTTCCTAAACGTCCAGAAAATTTTCCCTCTTCAGTAGGCTTAATTGGTTTGCGTGATGTACGAGATTATAAAGTAGCATCGGGAGTTAGTGACAGATTACATACATCTAGTCCTTTTAATATAAAAGT
>NZ_JADBVE010000202.1:0-17633 GCF_020245285.1 Microcystis sp. M31BS1 | reverse complement strand
CTACCCAACGGTGTCAAGCACCTCGGTTGAACTGGATGTCCACGCCCTTTTTCAGAATATAGGCACCCAAGCTACAAAGCGGTATTTTTTACCTAGGTTGGGACGGGTTGCCTACTTCTCAAGATACAAGGTTGGGTTGAAGCATGAAACCCAAAGCCTGCATGGGTTACGCTACCGCTAACCCATCCTACAAATAATTTTGCCTCCCTACTTAGTGATTAAATTCTCGACTTAGTAAGCGTCCTGTAGTTCGTAGAATTCGGGAGAAACGTAATCTTTGCGTAGAGGCCAACCGACCCAATCTTCCGGCATTAAAATCCGTTTCAGGTGGGGATGTCCTTCATAAATAATGCCGAACATATCATAACTTTCTCTTTCTTGCCAGTCAGCCGCTTTCCAAATCCAGTAAACCGAAGCAACCCGGGGATTATCTCGAGGAAGAAAGACTTTTAAGCGCACTTCCACGGGACTATCGACATTATCGGTTACTTTGACCAGATGATAGAAACTAACCAATTCTTTCCCCAGTCCCAAATCGTAAGCGCCCTGACATTGGAGATAATTAAAACCATAAGCGTATAAAGCAGTGGCCAGAGGAATTAAAAAGTCTGGTTCTACTTTAATCAATTCCACACCACTATGGTCAGCTTCTAAAGCTTGATGCTCAAAACCATTTTCGCTTAACCAAATCGAAGTGGGGCCAGCTTGCACAATAGCTGTCGTTTCTTCAGTCATTTAGATTTCTTCCTTTTGTTTCGTGGTCAAAAGAGCGGGGGGAACAGGCATACCAGTGGCTTCTAGTAACTCTTTCGGGGGTGCTTGACGGGTGGCCGATTGTAGATATTTACCTGTGAGAATCGGTTCTGTGGCCTGCATTTTGTGGGTGGTGCTGTAATAACGATTGGTTTGCTGGAGGACAGTCCCACGTTCTTGAATAGATTCGTTAGCGACTTTTTTCCGCAGTTTAATAATCGCGTCGATAATCGCTTCTGGACGGGGGGGACAACCGGGTATATAGACATCCACGGGGATAAGTTTATCTACCCCTCTGACTGCGGTGGTGGAGTCACTGCTGAACATTCCCCCCGTAATCGTACAGGCACCCATGGCGATAACGTATTTAGGTTCTGGCATTTCTTCATACAGACGCACCAAAGCGGGGGCCATTTTCATGGTGATTGTACCGGCAGTGATGATTAAATCGGCCTGCCGGGGACTAGAACGGGGAACTAAACCAAAGCGATCAAAATCAAAACGGGAACCAATCAAGGCCGCGAACTCGATAAAACAGCAAGCTGTACCGTATAGCATCGGCCAAAGACTTGACAAACGCGCCCAGTTATACAGGTCATCAACGGTGGTAAGGATGACATTTTCCGATAAATCCTGGGTAACTTTGGTGCGTTCGATGGGATTGAGGATTTTTTCGCTTTGTTGTTCGATAATTTGCTTAAATTCGCTGGTAGGGTTGGGACTCATCCGGTTATCCTCTCATGAAAAGTCAAAAATAAGGAAAATTATGGCCGTTATGACCATTCTAAGGCTCCTTTCCGCCAAGCATAGACGAGAGCAACCACAAGGATAGCAATAAAGATCAATGCTTCTACAAAAGCTAATAGGCCCAATTGATTGAAAGCTACTGCCCAAGGGTAGAGAAAGACGGTTTCCACGTCAAAAACCACGAAAACGAGGGCAAACATATAATAACGAATGTTAAACTGAATCCAAGCACCGCCGATCGGTTCCATCCCCGATTCATAGGTGGTACGTCTTTCTGGACCGCCACCACTAGGCCGCAGGACTTTGGAGGCAGTTAGGGATAGGATTGGTACTAAACTGCAAGCGAGCAGAAATCCTAGAAAATACTCGTAACCTTTGAGGACAAACACTGGGTTTTTTTTCTCCTTATTCGCTATCGACAGGGGAAGTTGTCGGCATCTCTATGGGTACTTATTATAGAGGCTTTAGCAACCCGTCTCCTTCTCAAAAGCAGCATTGAAGATGTTTATCGATACCATTAGCTAATCGTCGGGTCAAACTTCGCTTCTGTCCGTGCTTTGCTCTTAACTCTGACGGGGTGACAAGGAAATGACCATAATGGACTGCTGACTATCCAGATTACTCGTTAAGACTGCATGGGAGTGCCAGAATTGCCAGTCCGAGCATTTGTACTAAAATTTCCCATAGGCAGTCTAAATTAGGAGAAATGCTGTCAGACCCACTATACTTTGTTAATGCACCCGCTCAGAAAAGCGATCGCTTTATTTTGGCTCCGGGAAATGGACTTGCGATCAAGTATATCAGGATGGATATTTTTTTACCGTTGAAAAGGGTTAATTAGATTTAATTTACTAAGCCAATTAAAATAATCAATTTTGTTTCATTGATCTTAACCAAGTTTCTGACATAACTATCTCCTCAAAGTTGAGTAGCTTGTTTATGAAGCCAACTTTTCAGACTTTTATACGCTGATAACCACATTTGGTTCACTGCTGGAATAACGCATATTTATCAAATTTTGACTAGGTTTTTCTACTATATTAATCCATTTTCTCACCTCTGGAAAATTTTGAACTCTCGAATAGAGACGATTATGACGTTTTAAAGCAGTTGTCAAACTGTGACCCGGATTAGTTATAGTATGTCCGGGGTTATTGGAATCAGTTTTCCATTCTTGACTGGATACCGAAGCTAAGATCATAGATTTCAGAAAACATTCGATCGTAATACCTCCAAAGTGCATAGCAGCTATTTTCCTATTAGATTTACAAAGTATTTCTGTATCTTGATGACGTTGTAAAAAAGCTGATTGGTAATCTTCCATCCCTAATTATCTATTCGCTAGAGTTAATACCTGTGAATAAGTTTTTTTTTAGCTGAGGATTAAACAAGGGTACTTTATTAGACAATAAAGCACCCTTTTAATTTAGCTTAGAACTCTCCTTTTAAAGCGGCATTACAGCGCTCACAAATAGTGGGATCATCGGCAAATTTTCCCACTTGAGTCGAATAATTCCAACAGCGATCGCATTTTTCTCCGTCCGCTTTGACAATTCCCACCGAAACAAAGTCCGATTCTCCTTTATATTCGGCGGTTTGAATTGCGCTAATATCACTAACTAATTCCACTTGAGAAGAGAGAAATAGATAACGCAATTCATCGACTTTATTCCCCGTTAAACTATCACAATTGTTGAATAATTCTAGCTCCTGTTGTAAGGTTTCATCGGGAACATAAAGTAAAACTTTTGCCTCTAAAGAAGCACCGATCGCCTTATCATTTCTGGCAGTTTCCATCACCTTATTAACTTCGGTGCGTAGCTGCCGGAATTTCGCCCATTTATCGGCCAATTCGCGATTATTCCAAGCAGGATCGATGTTGAGCCATCCTGACTCAAATACCGATAAATAAGGAGTTTTGTAGGGGAGAAATTGCCAGATATCTTCCGCTAGATGAGACAGGACAGGAGCGATCGCTTTAGCAAGATTTTCTAAAGCAATAGCATAAACTGTTTGACAACTGCGACGACGGAAAGAATTAGGATCAGAAATGTATAAACGATCCTTAGCGATGTCGATATAAAAGTTAGATAAATCGACAACACAAAAATTCTGTACCGTCTGGAAAAAGCGGAAAAATTGGAAACTTTCAAAAGCTGCCGTTACTTCCGTAAACACCTCCGAGATACGATGTAACATATAGCGATCGATCTCCGGTAGCTCTTCATAAGCTACCGCATCTTTAACGGGATCAAAATCATTTAAACTCCCCAGTAAAAACCTGGCAGTATTACGGATTTTATTACGGATATCTACCAACTGTTTAAGAATATTTTGACCGATATTCACATCATTGGTATAGTCCACCGAGGACACCCATAACCGAATCACATCCACCCCATAAGCGGGTTCTTTTTTCTGGTCTTTACCACCATTAATGATCACATTGGGATCGATGACATTCCCCAGAGATTTACTCATTTTTCGTCCCTGTTCATCCAAAACAAAACCGTGAGTTAACACCGTTTTATAGGGAGCAATACCATTAGCAGCGACACTGGTTAATAAACTCGATTGAAACCATCCCCGATGCTGATCCGATCCTTCTAGATACATATCCGCAGGATAACTTAATTCTGGTCGAGCATTAGCCACCGCATTCCAACTAGAACCAGAATCAAACCACACATCCATAGTATCCATTCCCTTGCGATAACTGCGACCATTATCGCGATAACTGAGAGGTAACAATTCCTCTACGGATAACTCCCACCAAGCATTAGAACCCTTAACTGCGAAGATAGCTTGAACGTGATTAATCGTCTCCTCCGTTAACAGAGGTTCATTCGTTTCTTCGTCATAAAAAACAGGAATAGGAACCCCCCAACTGCGCTGACGAGAGATACACCAATCGCTTCTTTCACTAACCATAGAAGTGATGCGATTCTTACCCGTTGCAGGAATCCAACGCACCGAATCAATTGCGTCTAAAGCTAATTCCCGGAATCCTTCCACGGAAGCAAACCATTGTTCTGTTGCGCGGAAAATTGTCGGTTTTTTGGTTCTCCAATCGTAGGGATATTTATGCTGATATGCTTCTTCTTTGAGTAAGGCACCCTTTTCTGTCAGTGCTAAAATTATTGCTTCATTAGCATCTTTCAAGACATTTAAACCCGCAAATTGTCCCGCTTCTGCGGTGAAATTTCCCTTATCATCCACGGGAGAAAGTATCGGTAAACCGTAACGTTGTCCGACGATATAATCCTCCTGACCATGGCCAGGGGCCGTATGAACTAATCCAGTGCCGGAATCAGTGGTGACATAATCCCCACCGATGAGAATCGCACTTTCTCTGTCAAACAAAGGATGACGATATTTAGTATGTTCTAATTCCAGACCTTTAACCGTTGCTTTAATCGTCAAAGTTGTGTTAAAAGTGTCGGCCAATTTTTCGACTAAATCCGTCGCTACGATTAGATAATTAGACTCGCTAGTTTCCACCACTGAATAGTTTAATTCTGGGTTCAATGCGACGGCCAAATTCCCGGGTAAAGTCCAGGGGGTAGTCGTCCAGATAGCCACGGATAAATTAGGCAAAAATGGCGTTAAAACCGGGGTTGAAACTGACGTAATTGGAAAAGCAACATAGACACTGCGGGAAGTGTGACCTTCGGGATATTCTAATTCGGCCTCAGCTAAAGCGGTTTGAGAACTAGGACTCCAGTGAACTGGTTTTAGTCCCCGATAAATATAACCTTTTAGGGCCATTTTTCCGAATACGGCAATTTGAGCGGCCTCGTATTCAGGTTTTAGGGTTAAATAGGGATTTTCCCAGTCTCCCCAGACTCCATACCTTTTGAAACCTTCACACTGTTCTTTTTGCGTTTGAAGGGCAAAATCGTGGGCTTTCTGACGTAATTTCAAAGGGGTTAGACCCTCTTTTTCTGAGCTTTTGAGACTTTGTAAAACCTTTAGTTCGATCGGCAACCCGTGACAATCCCAACCCGGCACATAGCGCACTTTGTAGCCTTGCAGCAGTTTATATTTATTGATAATGTCTTTGAGAATTTTATTTAAAGCATGACCGATATGCAGGGACCCGTTAGCGTAGGGGGGTCCATCGTGGAGAATAAATAATTCTTTGGGGTTATTTTGCGCTAATTTCTCATATATTTGCTCATCTTGCCAGAATTTCTGGATTTCTGGCTCACGTTTGCTGGCATTTGCTCGCATATCAAAGTCAGTTTGAGGCAAATTAACGGTATCTTTGTAACTTTTAGCGTTGGACATTCTGGCAAACCTATGGATATCAATCGTTTTTGGGATTCATTCCTAAATAACGTCCCTTTGAGAGTCGTTATCTCTATTCTGTCACATAACTGTAATACAAATATTACAAGTGACAATCATTGATCTATAAGTCTAGCGAGATTGAGTCCAAGAGCGATGATTCCGAAAGGCTATAATTTAGTTATTCGAGGATAGGGAGCATGGGGACGATGGTGACGAATCCTAATTTTTTTTATGTCTCTCCAGAAGTGTATCTAGAAGGGGAAAGAGTCAGTCCCATCAAGCACGAATACCGAAAAGGACGGATTTACGCAATGGTAGGGGCAAAAAAGCCCCATATTGTCTTAAATACAAATATAGCTACTTTATTGAGTATCCATCTCGATGATAGTCCCTGTCTTGTTCTCACTTCCGATATCAAAGTCCGGTTAGAGGAGGCAAATTGTTATTATTATCCCGATATTGCGGTGGTTTGTGACGAGAGAGAGATTAACAATACTGATGATTTTATTCTTTATCCCGTTCTGATTATTGAAGTATTATCGAAATCGACGGAATCCTTTGATAGGGGTGATAAATTTAGCGATTATCAAACCTGTCCCACCTTAAAAGAATACATTCTTATCCATCAAAACCAGAGGAAAATTGAATGTCACCGTCGCGAGGATTCGGGAGTTTGGCAAGAACAGATCTATGAAGCGGGAGATGAGGTAGAATTTGCCAGTGTAGGATTCCGGGGATCGCTCGCTTCTATCTATCGCAAAGTCCCCGGTTTGGTATAATTGCCATTCTTTTTTGACTTCACTTAATTATACTAAATCCGTTGAGTAACGCACAGAAAACGGGTTTCTCCGAGAAACGAAACCCGTTTTCTGCTCATGCACTCATGCAAAAAGGGGAATAAATAATCAGTCTTTAATAACCAGATTTAAGTACCTAGGCAAAATTATTTACACATGACGATCATTGCCCCGTAAGGGTTTTAGCTCGATCGGGCAGGTAATTAATTTTGCATGACTACTTAGTATTACTGTCATAATCTTTATCAAAAAAAGAGGAGAAAAAAGCAATTTTTGCCCTTCTCTCCTCCAGTCTAGCGATTAGTTACATTGAAACAGCAGTGAGTAATTTTTAATTACTATTCACCGCTTTAGTAAGCACCGTTATTTTTGGGAAAAACCACAACACCGATAGTTCTGAAGATTACCCAGATATCAGTTAACCAGTTACGCGAATTAACGTAATACACATCCATCTGCACCCGCAGGGGATAGGGTATGTCATTACGTCCCGAAACTTGCCATAAACCAGTCAAACCGGGGCGAATAGTTAAAACTTTGTCGATGCGATTGCCATATTTCTGCAATTCTTCGGGAACTAAAGGCCGCGGACCGACGACGCTCATATCTCCTCGCAGGACGTTCCAGAATTGGGGAAACTCGTCTAAACTGGTTAAGCGGAGAAATTTGCCAATCCAAGTTATGCGAGGATCGTCCTTAAGCTTGAAATTATCCTCGAATTCCGCCCGCAGTTGGGGAGAGTCTTCCATCAGTCTCTCTAACACCTTATCAGCATCCATTACCATAGTACGGAACTTGATACAGTTGAAATGCTGGAAGTTTTGACCGACGCGCTTCTGCACATAGAAGACCGGACCGGGGGAACTAATCGCGATCAATAAGGCTAAGATTAAATAAAGCGGCGAAAAGAAAATTAGAACCGATAGGGAGAAAACGATATCGAATAATCGTTTTGAGGTATCGCCGTCTAAAGCTATTAACCAAGATTTTTGATGCCGTCTACCAGAGACCGAAGGTTTGAACCCTCGCTTCATCAAAGCTTGTAGAGCCTTGACGGAGATAAGTTGGCTATTAGCAGTCATCTTACTCCTTCACATCACACACACCACACAGTACCCATGATAAAGCCACAAGACTGAAAAAACAAGTCTTCTGGCCAATAACTGGCACTGGCCATTTTAGAGCCTTTGTACTGAAAAATCTCTAATTAGGGTTTACTGAAAAAGTTTGTTGCTGGGATTAGGAGTCAGTCCCGATGAAAAAATTTTCACCCCCACAGATGAAAGAGGTTTCCTTCCCTACACCCCACACCCCACACCCCACACACTACACCCTCTTTCAAGTCAGGAGTCTGGGGAGTCAGGAGTCTGGGGAGTCAGTAGTCAGCAGATTACTTTTATTTATTCTTGCCACTTCCTAATTCCTAATTCCCACTCTCCCGCTCCCCGATACCTTTTAAACAGGATTTAGTATTAGAGGTTTAATCAATAAAAGGGCATCATTTGCTGATGCCCTGTGGCTGAATATTTAAGTAGTTACAGATTTGATCCTAAGCATGAAGTATGCTCTTGTGTGCGCTCGTCTCCTGACTCGGAGAATTCTGAGTACCGAAAACGAAAACTTTATACTTGATCATTAAGATAAATCCCCTGCTTAGGCAGTGCGTTTTTTCACACTACCTAGTTCTCGAATGCCTAACCAACCGATCAAACTATAGCAAATCGATAGCAACATACTTTGAATACCAATTCTTAACCACTGTTTCAAAGCCTCCAAGTTGGCTTGGCTTTCTGCCTGTTTTCGCCGCTCTTGCAGCTGAGTTTGTAGCTGATTTTTGATCTCATCTAATTTCTGTTTAAATTCCTTCGGGCTTTTGGATAAATCGCGTAAATTAGTTAATTGCTCTCTTTGTTGACGAAGGGTTTGTAACTGTTCCGTGTTGATCGGTTGTCCTTGGAAACGACCAGTTTCAATCACTTGAGTTCTCTGAGAGATCTGCTGGTCTAATAGTTGGGGATTTTGCGATAGCGTATTTAACTGGGCTAAGAAAGCCTGAATTTGTCCCTCCCCTTGGTCAACACCCTGTTCAATTTGAGTCAAAGCGTTGTTTTTAATCTGGTTGATATTGTTGATATGAACAGGAATCATCAACAGAAAAACTAAGCCTAACAGTGTGGAAAGAATAAAGATCGGCCAACGCAATTCAAAGCGTGATTTTCTAGGAATGACATCTCTATTGTTAGCGTCAATCCAGTAAGCGATTAAAACGAGAACGATACCCAGAAGAGGAACAATTCCTCGATCGACAAAGGTGGTGACGAAACCTACCTGCCATTGGGATTCATTAAATCGATAGGGCAGCGGTAGGATAAACGCATCCAAAAGGAAGGAAATAATGAAAACCAATCCCGTTAATTTCAGGGACAAAGAAGTAAAACTGTTCATCGCTGTTTCTGTAATGGTATGTCAATGAATAGATTCATTAGTCTGTTTAAAAGTTCTCGCTGGGGGTTCCCAGAAGGATTTTGCCGAGAGGCACTCTGACAAACTGCAATTTCTAATTAACTTTTGCTCAACCTCCCGCTAAACCCTACGCTAAATCGTTCTGCTTGTCAACCTCTTTCGAGAATCGACTCTAGAAATATTACCTCAATATGGCATCGGTAAACCTATCCCTGTCAAAGAATAAAATTTTCCCAAGCTCTCAGACGAGGTTTTCCCCAGATCTCTTCCCTAAGACAGAGACTGTCAAAGAATAAAATTTTCCCAAGCTCTCAGATGAGTCCTCAATGGTTAGCCTATAGTAAAGACAGCCCCCCTGAGTTGATAACAAAACCCATGCAGAAATTGGTGGAAGTTTTAGCTGATAAACAAGCTCTGATCGCAAAATCTCTGGCGCTGGTTCTGGAAAAAATCACAACCGGCCTCGACCAACAGGATTATTTTACGATCGCTCTTTCTGGCGGTAGTACCCCGAAACCTCTCTACGAAGCTTTATCCTCTCAACCCCTCGACTGGTCAAAAATTCACGTTTTCTGGGGAGATGAACGCTACGTTAGTCCCGATCATCCCGACAGTAATCAACGCATGGCCCGATTAGCATGGCTCGATCGCATACCGATCCCGGCCACTAATATTCATCCTATGCCCACGGATGACCCCGATCCCCACCTGGCCGCCCAAAAATACGATGATCATCTCCGCCAATGGTTTGGGGTCAATTCTCCCGATTTTCCCGTTTTTGACCTGATTTTATTGGGAATGGGCGATGATGGTCACACCGCCTCTCTCTTTCCCCACACGGCAGCTTTAACGGTGAGCGATCGCTGTATCACCGTCGGCGAGAAAGACGGCAATCCCCGCTTGACTTTTACCGTTCCCCTGATCAATCAGGCCCGTTGTGTGATCTTTATCGCTGCCGGCGAAAGTAAACGCCCCGCTCTACATGAGATTTTCTCTGCCTATGGTGACTCTTTCTCCTATCCTTCCCGTCTCATCCACCCCCCGGCCGGGGAATTATATTGGTTGCTCGATGCGGCCGCTGGTTCCTCTTTTGTCTAAAGAATAGGGGAATAGGGGAATGGGGGAATGGGGGAATGGGGGAATGGGGGAATGGGGGAATGGGGGAATTTCAACTAAAACCCCAACACCCCAAAACCCTAACACCCCCCGCAACGCGCACGCAGTGACCACCCCAACACCCTAAAACCCCAACACCCCAACACCCTAAAACCCCAACACCCCAACACCCTAAAACCTAACCCCTAATCTGCTTTTTTACTTTTTACTTTTTACTTAAAAATGATCGTTTGTCCCAATTGCGAACATATTAACCCCGATGAGGCCAGTCAGTGCGAGGCCTGTTATACCCCCTTACCGCGGATGTCTTCCTGTCCTAGTTGTGGGGCAACCATCCAAACTGATGCTACTTTTTGCGGTCAGTGTGGCTACAATTTACAGCCTAATTCCGTTCCCATGGTGGCAGCCGAGGCCGAATCGGAATCGGAATCGGAACCTGAACCCGTCCCACCGGTCCCCACAGCCACCGGCGCCTCGATCGCACCTCCTCCTGTTGCCCCCCCACCGGTTCCGGCTGCCACCCGCTTACAGACGGAAATGGCTAGTCTCCAGCACCTACAAACCGATAGCAAAATTGAATTACCCCTACATCTATCGGTAATTCATGTCGGCAAACCTAACGATCGCATTCCCCCCGATATCGATGTTTCCGGTTTTCCCGATTCTGATATCGTCTCCCGGGTTCATGGCGATATCCGCGTCGAAGGGGGCATCTATTACCTTGAAGACAGCGGCAGCGCTAACGGAACCTACGTTAATCACAATCCCCTACCCCCCGGCAATCGTCATCGTCTTCGGGCAGGCGATCGCATTTCCCTCGGTAAAGGGGACAAAATGACTTTTATTTTCCAAATGTCTTAAAAAAGGTTAGGGGGTTAGGGATTTAGGGTGATAGGGAAATTTCAGCTAAATTCCCCATTCCCCCACTTCCCACTTCCCCACTTCCCACTTCCCCACTGAAAATTATGCGTACAAATTGGCGAATCGGCTCTTTATTGGGCATTCCTCTCTATATTGATTCCTCGTGGTTTTTGATTTTGGCTTTTGTCACCCTGATCAATGCCACCGATGCAGAAATTCAGTCTCTGGCTGGCCAGAGTTCTGTTTTAGCGTGGTTACTTGGTTTAATCATGGCTTTATTGCTGTTTATCTCGGTTTTACTCCACGAATTAGGTCATAGTTTCATGGCTCGGTCGCAAGGCATCGAGGTCAATTCCATTACCCTGTTTCTTTTTGGGGGAATGGCCTCGATCGAGCGAGAATCTCGGACTCCTCCGGAGGCCCTGCAAGTAGCGATCGCTGGACCCCTCGTCAGTTTTCTCCTGTTTTGTCTCCTATCCCTAGCCAGTCACTTACCCTATTTAAACGCTAATTTAACCTATATATGCGGGCATTTAGCGATAATTAACCTGTTTTTGGCTCTATTTAATCTTATCCCCGGTTTACCCCTCGATGGCGGTCAAATTTTCAAAGCAATGGTCTGGCAAGCAACTGGCGATCGCTGGAAGGGTTTACATTGGGCTGCGATCAGTGGTCAATTCATCGGTTGGTTAGGGATTATTTTGGGGATTTTCTTGGTTCTCTTGACGGCAGCTGTGGAGGGTGCTTGGTTAGGATTAATGGGCTGGTTTATCCTCAGAAATGCCCGCGCCTACGATAATTTAACTAATTTACAGGAAAGTCTCCTCAATTTGCAAGCGGGAGAGGTGATGAGCAGAAATTTGCGGGTTTTAAACGCCCATCAAACCCTAGAGGAATTCGTCCAGGAATACGTTTTAGACCGAGCGGCTGCCAATACTGCTTATTTTGCCGCTTCCGAGGGACGTTATCGGGGATTAATTCGGGTGGAAGATTTACAGGCGATCGAGCGGAGTTTCTGGTCAGAAAAACAACTGCTTGATATTGCCCATCCCCTCACGGAAATTGCCACTGTTGAGGAAAAAACCCCCTTAGTGACGGTGGTGCAAAAATTGGAAACCATCCCAGACCGCATGATCACGGTGTTAACACCAGCCTCCGCCGTAGCGGGAGTGATTGATCGCGGCGATATCCTCAAGGCAATTGCGATTAAATACCAACTTCCCCTAGAGGAAACGGATATTAAACGCGCTCGCGAGGGAGTTTACCCCAGTTATTTGCCCTTAAATGTCATTGCTGCCGCTCTCGACAAAAGCGAACCGCCAAAAATCGGCGAACCTTCCTTAATGTCCTGACCTAGAGAGGATGGACGATAATAATCTTGAATATGGCTAATCCGAAAATTTCCTCGCTGGTTAACCTGCCACAATTTCCCCGCTTCCACATCTAAACAACTTAACCAGCCTTTACCGTAAGCCCAAGTATCGATACAAATGGCATGGCCGAGATTAACTGGTTTACCGCTTTTTTGGCTGGTATGGCCGCAAATCATGGTTTTTCCCGAACTATGGGCGGCGGGGTATTGAAATTTCTCCCAAAAGAGTTTGTATTCTGGTTGTCTGGCCAGGGGTAGATGGGGATCGAGATTAGCGTGAACAAATAAATGATTTGCAGTTTCGTAGCTATTTATACAGACTTTTCCTAAAAAATCCCAGTGGGATTCGGGAATTTTAATCAGTTGGCCTTCGCTATAGGATTTTAGAGTAGCTTTACCGCCTTTTTCTAACCAGAGACGCTGTTTGAGGGGGTTGTGACGGGCCTGTAGCATGATAATCTCGTGATTACCCTTGAGGGGAATCAAATTTCCCTGTTTATGTAGGGAAATAAGGCGCTCGATCACCCCTTTCGAGTCTCTGCCCTTATTAACGTAATCACCGAGGGTGATTAAAGTATCTTGCGGTTTGGGATTGACGATCTCTAGCAAGTGATCTAGAGCTTTCGAGCAACCATGAATATCGCCGATCGCTAAGGTTCGCATGAGGATTTGGTAGGGGATTAGGGCATAGGTACAGGTAAGAGTATTAAAAAAATCTGTTCATGACAGACAGCGATTATCGGTGATCTTGCTTAGGGTAACAAAAAGGCTTACAGTAAAATGTACCATAAATTATCAAATCTACTAAATTAATTAAGCTGTGCCGAAAGTTGTTATTGCAGGTAACTGGAAAATGCACAAAACCCAGAGAGAAGCTTTGGAGTTTTTGCAAGATTTTAAATCCCATCTAGAGGAAACTCCCGACGACCGAGAAGTGGTTCTTTGTGCGCCTTTTACAGCTTTAGCTGTCCTCTCTAAAACCCTCCACGGCGGTCGTATTCGCTTGGGGGCGCAAAACGTCCACTGGGAAAAATCGGGGGCTTATACGGGCGAAATCTCGGCGGATATGTTAACCGAAATTGGGGTTCACTATGTGGTTATCGGTCACAGTGAACGCCGGCAATATTTCGGCGAAACCGATGAAACCGTCAATTTAAGGGTTATATCTGCCCAAAAACAAGGTTTAATCCCGATTATCTGCGTGGGAGAAAGTAAAGCCCAAAGAGATGCCGGAGAAACGGAAAAGGTAATTATCAAGCAAATTCAAGGGGGTTTAGTCAATGTTGACCAAAAAAACCTCGTTATCGCCTACGAACCCATCTGGGCGATTGGCACGGGGGAAACCTGCGAAAGCGAGGAAGCGAACCGCGTTATCGGTTTAATTCGGCAACAATTAGACAATCCCGAAGTCACCATTCAGTACGGTGGTTCTGTAAAACCCGATAATATCGATGAAATTATGGCTCAATCGCAGATAAACGGGGTTTTAGTCGGTGGGGCTAGTCTAGACCCCGCCGTATTCGCTAGGATTGTTAATTATCGTTAATCGATGCTGCTGCCATGACGCGATTTTCCAAAACCCCGATGCCTTCTATTTCCACCCGAACCTGATCCCCCACCTGCAGCGGTCCGATTCCTTCGGGAGTTCCCGTTAAAATCACATCCCCCGGCAGCAGGGTCATCACTTGGGAGATATAAGCCACCAAGACATCGGGGGGAAAGACCATATCGCTGAGATAACTGCTTTGTTTGGGGTCGCTGCCATCATTGAGAAAAGTGGTTAATTGCGCCCCGATACTCAATTCCCGGACAATCCAGGGGCCGAGGGGACAAAAACTGTCAAATCCTTTCGCCCGCGTCCATTGGCTATCTTTTTTCTGTAAATCCCTAGCGGTGACATCGTTAGCAATGGTATAACCCCAGATTTTGCTTCTGGCTTGGGCTGTGGTGCAGTTTTTGGCGGTTTCTCCGATAATTAATGCTAATTCTCCCTCATAATCTACTCTTTCCGATTGGGGCGGATAGAAAATCGTTTCACCATCGCCGATAATTGTCGTCGGTGGCTTGAGAAATAAAAGCGGTTCTTCTGGTACAGGTGTTCCCATCTCGGCGGCGTGGGCGCGGTAATTTTTGCCCACAGCAATAATTTTCGACGGGAAACAGGGGGCTAATAGTTGGTAGCTATCAGGTTCTAATTCTAGTTTGGTTAGTTGCCCTCCTTGCCAGGGAGGGGCATCAAAGACAGCAACGCTACGGTTTAGCTGTAACAGTCCGTAGAAGATTTGTCCTTGACGATGTTTCACTCGTACATAGCGTTGCGCCATATTTTTCTGGGAATGACTAGCGATCGACTCTCGGATAGTAGTATGATCATATATCCTTGCTTCTTTATTAAAGGCTAGAGAGTTATTAAAATCAATTAACCTCCGGTCTTGACAAAGAAGCCTTCTAGTCCATAAGGATTCTGAGATGAGCAATAACTACGAAACTCTTTACATTCTCCGTCCCGATTTAGGGGAAGAAGTCGTTCAGCAACAAGTGGAACGTTATCGAACTCTGATTAGCGAACACAGCGCCACAGACATTCAAGTTAAGGTGTGGGGTAAAAAACGTCTGGCCTATCCCATCAAAAAACTCAATGATGGTGTCTATGTGCAGATGAATTATCAGGCAACCGGCAAACAAGTCGCCCCCATGGAACGGGCCATGCGTTTAAGTGATGAGGTTATTCGTTATTTAACCCTAAAACTCGATCGCGTGGTAGCCCCCCCTGCCGATTTATCTCCCCTAACGGAAATTCCCCCCTCTCCTATCACCGAAGCGGTGGTGGAAGATGACGGTATCTCCGCGGAAGATTAATTATAGTCTCAACTGTGTCGGGTCAATGCCCAATTCCCGTAATCGGGCAAAGGCGCGATCGCGTTCTTGTTGTGCTTGGTTGCGTTCCTCAAAGAGGGTTTCAGGGTCTTTAAATCGTTCCCCATTGGGATAAAAGACCTCTAAACCCTCTTCAAACATCTCAAACCGAATCCCTAGGATTGGGGAAGTCCAGGGAAAATTCAAGGCCGTTACTGGGAAAAATTCCTCTTGCTGATTGGGTCGCACCAATCCCCAGAAATCATGGGAGTCTGGGTCATAGAAAAACATTTCTAATACCCCATGCTCCCGATAGAAAGACTGCTTTTTGAGCATTTCCCTGGCACTATTGCTCGGAGAGAGGATTTCAAACACTACCTGGGGAGCAATATTGTCTTCTTCCCATTGTTTATAGCTGCCCCGCTCACCCGGTGGACGGCCGAAAACTACCATGGCATCGGGAGCTTGACGGGGAGCGGGTGGTACAGTTACCTGCTGGGGATACCAGAGCAAATCTCCGGCGACAAAGACGGTTTGCTCCTTAAATAAATACCTGAGATTGGCAACCAAGCGAACAATCCAGCGATATTGAACTGTGTTGTCGGCCATAGGTTTACCGTCGGAGTCAGGATAGAAAAGTTGGGGTTCGATGGGTGCTTGAACCATGCTTTATCTCTTGCGATCGCATTTTTGCCTAACTTTATTGTATCACCGCAAATCCTCGGTTTGAAACCCTGTCCTTTTAGGACGGCTTGGCCTTGTACTAAATCCGTTGAGTATGGGCTACATATCAGGAGAGGCACTCATGCAAAAGGCAAAAGTCAAAGGGGAGAATAAATAATCATTTAATAACAGGATTTAGTATTATAGCAATTCCCATAGTTGTGAGGTACAGAGTCTTAGGTTTTGAGGAGTCAGGAGTCAGGAGTTAAGATTTTGGTGTACCTCATGAGATTGGGAAACGCTATATATCTAAACTTTTAATAAAGTCGAGGTTGAAAATTATCGGGAATATCCAATTCAAATACTTGGTCATGAATCCGAGCCACATAAAACCCTTCTTGCAGAATTTTTTCCCGTAATTCTGATGATAAATGAACCGCCGCTAATATGCCATAGAGTTTTTTATCTTTGTGTTCAGGGAAAAAGCGGCGAAACCGTTGCAAAATACTTTTTAATTGTGAAATAGACTCCTCTCTAGCATGACTTTTAACCTCGACGATATAGGCAGTATTTAGCTGACCATTGGTATAGGCAAGAACATCAATTTCTAGGTGTTTTCCATCTTTACTGACTCGGACACTGGGACTGATAACTTCCATACCAAAGCGTTGTCTGAGAATCGTTTCCATTGAAGGGAGGGCAAGTCCTTCGGTAAAGCTGCCGAATTTTGCACCGAGTCCCCCAATTTGCTGTCCTAATTCTTTGAGTTGTTTGTCAGTTTTCTTCTGTTGCTGACTAACTTCCTTCAATAGTAGGTCAGTCTCCTTCAGTTGTTTGTCGGTTTCTTTTTGAGCAGTCGCTAATTCGGCTAAGAGTCGCCATACGTCTTCGGATGTAGTTGTCATAGCTAATTTTTTCTCTCTGATTTGGTCTATTGCTATTTTACTGAATTTTGCCGATTCACGAGGAAGATTTTTGACTAATTTACCAATGCGATGGAGTAAATTTTATGTTAATCACTAAACTTCCCTGATGTCAAGATACTCAAAACGATAAAACTGCTAATGGAGACAATCAATGATGCAAAGAATTCACGCCTTAAAACAACTCTATGAGATTGATGACTCTCAATGGCTAGGAGAAACCGTTAGCTTGCTTAGAAATCATCAATTTCAACAGCTAGACTTAGAACATTTAATCGAGGAATTAGAGGATTTGGGCAAAGAAAAGAAAAATGCGGTAGCCAGTCTTTCAGAACAGATTATCCGCCATCTATTATTACTGCAATACTGAACAAAATAGGCAGAATATAAGACAATTCATTAGCAGGAAGAAATTTATAATTTTCGGACTCAATTAAGGCGAAAAATGACGGCTAATCTCCGCAATTCTTGAGAAGAAGAATTAAACTCTATCTACCAAGATGCGTTAGGTTTTGTCAAAATAAAACCAGTGAATACTGTGATTTTCCCTCTCAATGTCCTTACTCACTAGAAGAATTACTAGATCGCTCTTGGTTGCCATAAAAATCAGATCAAGAAAAGGATGTTATGACAGCAATTAAAGAATTAGGCTCTTCGGTTTGTGTTATGCAATGGACGGGGGTTATAAGGGATGGAACCCTTATAGAGAAAGGCATTTAGCGATTTTTGTCAATTGTTTTTATCTAGAGCGAACTAATCAATTAAGTCTCTTGCCAGATAAGGATTTAG
>NZ_JADBVE010000201.1:0-3166 GCF_020245285.1 Microcystis sp. M31BS1 | reverse complement strand
TGTAATCTACAATCCTTTCAGTGGCAGAAGAGGAAGATTTAAAAACCGACAAAGATTAGAAGTATATAAATTAATCTCAGGAAAATATCAACTTCTAGAGAGTGAGAATAATCGAGTTTGGTTGCCAGAAATTGGCTTGGCGCTGGGTTACGAAAAAGGAGAACATATTGCCTGGTATCGGGAATGGTTATACTGGTATGACCAGTCGGGAAATCGCTATCTAACGGCTGAGGAAAGAGCGATGAACGCAGAGGCGATCGCTGCTCAAGAACGGCTGGCGAAACAAGAGGCTGAGGCGATCGCTGCTCAAGAACGCTTGGCGAAACAAGAGGCTGAACAAAAAGCCATCCGGCTGGCTGAAAGGCTCAGAGCGCTTGGAATTAACCCCGATGAAGTATGAAGTGTAAGGTCTGACTTCTCCAAGGTATCGAAAAACCAAAAAAAGAGAGAGGAAACCTGTATTCTAGAAAACGGGTTTCTTTGAGAAACGCGTTTTCTATGGCGCTTAAGTGTCGGTGCCGCCCCCAGTAAGCCTAACAGCACTCCCTAGCACTAAACCGCTAAGTGTGATACAAACAAAAAAGCTGGGCGTGGATTCTGGAACACTGACTGGATGCGAAGGCACTGTCAGTCACCCTGGCATTTTAGGGCGACCTACAATCGCCTTCCGGGCAGCGACTGTAGCAGTAGAATCGATCGCCTTCCAAGTGATCGTACGTGAGAAGCCGAATCTTGCGGTTGTTAAAGCCGAATTGTTGGAGAGCAGGCTTGCTGAAGATTCAAGATTCAGATTCAAGCAGATTGAGGGACTACCACCAAAGCAAGCGGCTTGTGCTGCACCAGCCGTCACCAAAGCCGCAAGAGCGACTCCGGATACAATGCCGAGTTGTCGTATTTTTATCATCTGGGCTTCTTACACCTCTTCATTCACTCTTCTAGGATACACACTTCCCACCCCCGCGTTGTATCAAAAGCTACAATTTAATAAAAATTGATATTCCTCTCCCCCAGGGCTTACGCCCCTTGTATAGTGGAGAAGTGGTAGAGTGTAAGCCTTTTTTTCGAGAGGATTTGCCCCTCACCGGAACCCCAAGAGAGCCATCTGATCACTGATAAACTGTTGACTATCTAAATTACCCGTTAAGACTGCATTAGAGGTAAATATTTCATGAGCCAAACCATCACACCTTCTTCCTTAAAAGCTAGTTTAGCCCCCAATCCCACTAGAGCAGCAACGGTGGACGATGGGGGAAATGTGCTAGGGGAATTTCTGCAAGAAACTCTGGCCATGACTAAACGTCTGTTCATCCAATTACAACGTCGTCCTTCAACCCTAATCGCGGGGGTAATTCAGCCATTTATGTGGCTGATTTTATTTGGAGCTTTATTTTATAATGCCCCCCAGGGTCTATTCGGCAACGATCTCAGTTATGCTAAATTTCTCGCCCCCGGAGTGATTGTCTTTACCGCTTTTTCCGGGGCCTTAAATGCCGGTTTGCCGGTAATGTTCGATCGAGAATTTGGCTTTCTTAACCGTCTCTTGGTAGCACCTTTAACCACTCGTTACTCGATCGTGGCCGCTTCTACCATCTATATTATCGCCCTCAGTTTCATCCAAACCGCCTCGATCGTGGCCGCTAGTGCCTTTTTAGGGGCTGGATGGCCTAGTTTAGCCGGATTAGGTGCGATCGCTTTGATTGTGTTCCTAATCGTTTTGGGGATGACTGCCTTAAGTCTCAGTTTAACCTTTGCTCTCCCCGGACATATCGAATTAATCGCCGTCATTTTCGTCACCAATTTACCGCTTTTATTTGCCAGTACCGCCCTCGCTCCCTTAAACTTTATGGCAGATTGGTTAAAAGTAATCGCTAGTCTCAACCCTCTCACCTATGCGATCGAACCGATCCGTTATATTTATTTCAATCAGCACTGGTCTTTTGATAGCATAGTCTTACAAACCCCTTGGCTTGACCTCACTTTCTTGACAGTTTTAGCCTTGCTCTTAGCTTTTGATCTGCTAATCCTTTTAGCAATTCAGCCCTTACTTCGTCGTCGTTTTGCTTAAATCAGTTACCAGTTATCAGTTATCAGTTACCAGTTATCAGTTATCAGTTACCAGTTATTAGTTTACTGTTCACTGAAAAGCTTGTAAATTTCTCACGACCAAAAACAAGATAATTTTCTGAGGAGTTAGTTAGATTATGAATACTCAAAAAATGTTGATCAAATCGTCTTTATTTCTAGCTACTATTTTATTAGTCGGGACTGATTTTAATCCGCAAGTGTTAGCTCAAAGCTTGAACCCCAGTCAGCCGGATTATCAAAAAAATGAACGTAGTTCCGATGGCAGGGATAGTCTCGGTGGTTTTAATCCTCTAGACTTGATTCATAATAGTAATTTTCGCCGTAGCCGGGACGGATCGGAATTTCAGGAAGACACCCTCAATAATATCAACGACGCGGCCGAGGAGTTTAAACGCAAGCAAAGGGAACAAATAGAAAATCTGCAAAATCCTGCCCCAGAAACCAAATAAAACCCCTTTTTTGAGTAGCTAGACACAATTAATCGCACATAGGTAGGTATTGAAAACTTTCAGATGCCCCCCTTATTAAGGGTAGATCCCCCCGCCTATCGGCACCCCCCTTATCAAGGGTAGATCCCCCCGCCTATCGGCACCCCCCTTATCAAGGGTAGATCCCCCCGCCTATCGGCACCCCCTTATCAAGGGTAGATCCCCCCGCCTATCGGCACCCCCCTTATCAAGGGTAGATCCCCCCGCCTATCGGCACCCCCCTTATCAAGCTATCCATTAGTCACATCTTTCTTAACATAAAATTTGACAAAAAGAGAAAAGTGTGCAATATGGCTCAAGGGGGTTCTATAGGGGGACCAATTTGATGAGATAGTTTCCAAGTCTGGCTGATATCATGTTACCTTCGCAGTCCCAACCAAATAGTTTTAACACCTGGTTCACCGTCACCTTTTCTACCTAAAAAACCCCCAAGAGAAGCAATCATTCTGACTGCTTCCCTAAAGGAGGGCGGCTTTTCAGGTGGCGGACTCTTTTTATGAATAGTGGCACACAAAGATTGCCATTCATGTTCTTCCAAAAAACTTTCACAACTCTCCTCTCCGTGTAAGCGTGCTTGATAGGTTAACCAAAGT
>NZ_JADBVE010000200.1:0-9334 GCF_020245285.1 Microcystis sp. M31BS1 | reverse complement strand
TTTTGAGAGAATCGTCGTTCAAAACCTTGCGTCTTCATCGGCCCGCGTCCTGTAGGGGCGAAGCATTCGGGCAATAACCTATCGGTGAAACCGTAGATTTTCTATCCGAATGCTTCGCCCGTACTTTTTCAGCAGACCCTACTTAGTATTAGATATGTGTAATTAATTGTGTCTAGCTACTTATCCATTATGTGCCAAAATTCAATAAGCGAGAGCGCCTTTTTCCCTAACCAAAAAGGAAGGCTTTTAAACCTTCCTTACCATAGAATTGGTCATTTATTTATTGACGTTTGCGAGCCAATACACCCAGAGAACCCACCGCTAATAAACCTAAAAGGGTGCCTGGTTCTGGGGTTGTCTGTGTCTGGGCAGGTTGAATGGTCCAGTTAGCAGCAACGATATTACCTTCTACATTGGTCAATTGGACCTCGTTGCTGAAACCATTAGTATAGTAAACGCCATTGAACCCATTCACGAACCAGTTGGTGGGTGTTTGTGTAGAATTGGTTGAGACGACATTGACATTATTCGAATCCGACCAGCTAGTAGGAACAGCCGTTAATGTTCCTAAGGCATTGGTGACAAAACTTCCTGTAGAAGTACTCAACCCATCACCCCCATTAGGATTAAAGGTGGTAACGTGGGCCCCATTACCAAAGTTGAAGGTGACACTCACAATGTTGCTGTCGTTCCATGTTTGGTTGAACAGGGAAGTTCCCCCATTGTCAAGCTGAAAGGTAATAACCGCAGTATCACCGACATTAACGTTATCGACAAGGGGTAAGAAGTCGACTGCTGCAACAGTATCCGTATAGGTAGCGGTAAAAATGGCGGCATGGGCGGGAATGGCACTGAAAACGGCACAAGTCACCGCCGGAAGGCAAAGGGCTTTTAGCAGTTGATTAGTCATTTTTGATTAATTGACAAGTTAATTTCATGGCTGATAATGGGGAAAAATTGATATTTATACCCCATAAATTATTGCTTAACAGTAATAAGCAGCATCATTCTACCCCCCCCCGAATTTGTCAAGTATTCTCCGTTTTTTATTGATGAATCTGGAAAAAAGCCCATCAGGGAGAGACTGGAAGGATTCGCCAAGGAAACATCTTAAATTAATCGGTAATGATTAAGATTGCGCTATTTTAGGGGTTAGGGGGGAGCAAAACGTCCTAATCTTAGCGGGTACTGCTATAAAATAAAAGCATGAAAACTGACACGATTTTTTATCAACTCTTTCAATCTTTCCCCTCTATCTTCTTTGAATTAATTCAACTCCCTATCACCGAAGCCAAGGCATGAGCAGAAAACGGGTTTCTCGGAGAAACCCGTTTTCTGTGCGTTACTCAACGGATTTAGTATGAGGTACAATTTCAAGAAGATGAGGCTTTTTATCAGCGCTTTTTCACTGAAATATTCTTATATCTCAGTAAAACCGACTTAACCAATGATTGGCGGGGTGTGATTGTCTATCCTAACCCTCAAGTAGAAACCGATAAAGTTCAACGCTATCGGGAACTCCTCAACTCCGAGCGAGTGAGACGGATTTATCTGAATGAATTAGAAAACACTCCTCAAACTTCGATTGGTTTAGCTACAGTCCAATTAATCACCCTATCTAAGGCAAAAGCGATTGATAGCACCCGAAAATTAATCCAAAGAGTGCGGGAAGAATTAACCCCCGACCAAAAACCGCAAGAACTCTTACAATTAATAGAGACGATTCTTGTTTATAAGTTACCGCTTCTCAATCGTCGGGAGATAGAAACTATGTTTAGTTTAGATGAATTAAAACAGACTCAGTATTTTCAAGATGTGCGCGAGGAAGCGCGTCAGGAAGGTCGTCAGGAAGGCAGACTAAACAAAGCATTAGAGGCGGTCCCTCGTTTGTTAGCCTTAGGGTTAAGCGTTGAGCAAGTCGCATCCGCCTTAGAGTTAGAGGTTAAACAGGTTAGAGCTATACAAAACGGGACATAAAAAATGCGATCGCATTGTAAAATAAAAGCATGAAAACTGACACTATTTTTTATCAACTCTTTCAATCATTCCCCTCTATCTTCTTTGAATTAATTCAACTCCCTATCAGCGAAGCGAATAACTACCGCTTTGACTCAGTGGAAGTCAAACAACTTTCCTTTCGTCTTGATGGAGTCTTTCTGCCTCAAAATAATAACCTGAGATTTCATCGTCAAACCGGGGTTGGGACGAGGATAAAGTTTATCGCCTCACCCAACCTTACCTTACCAACGATTTAAGAAACTGCCACCATTACCCCAGCGCGGTCGGGAATTAAAGAAACCGCCACCGTCAGACCAACCATTGCGCCAGGGCCGCGCATTAACGAAACTACCACCGCGACCATCTCCCCAACCGCCGGCACGACTATTCACCCAACCGCGACCGCGACCATCTCCCCAGCCTAAAGCTTGTAAACTAGGATCGGCAGTATCTTCCGGCAGTTGGTTAACTCGTTCGCGTACAGCGCTGGACAGACGACTTAAACGCGCTTCAATGGGGTTAGCCTCGTCCGAGGCGGCCTGAGCGGTGCTAGTCAGACCGAAAGCAGATAAAGCGAGAAGAAAGCCGACTAAACCAGTTTTATTGCTGATATTCACCTGAATTTATGCTCCTATTTGGCTTCTTGGGGATTAATTTGGGCGTGTTCGATAACTTTGAAGGCAAAAAACCCCTTTAATAATTCTGGGGGGATGGGAACCATGCCTTGACTACCGAACCAGCGATCGATTTGACTAACGGTAGCCGTATCATTGGTGATGTAATCCTGCATCATTTTAACAATGGCATAGTTGACATCATCCAAAAAAGTAGAGTTATTTTCGGGAACCATGCAAGCAATCCCAAAATTAGCTAGAGCTTCTTCGGGGACGATTTCGTAGATTTTAGGGTTATCTCTGAGAATTGTTCCCGCTAAAGAAATGCTATCCCCCGCTATTGCGTCGATTTTACCGGTTTTTAAAGCTTCGATCGCTTCTTCTACGGTGCTGTAGGTAGTAACAATCGTCGCTTGCGGTTGTACTAATTTAATCACATCCACGGCCGCAGAACTGGGAACCAAGGCGATGCGTTTACCGATTAGGGATTGAGGAGTGGAGAGATTGCTTCCTTTTTTGGCTAAAATCCTAATCCCAGAAATGCTGTAACTGATGGAAAAATCGACCACTTTCGCCCTTTCCCAAGTAAAAGCCGTACTACAAGCGATATCGATGTCCCCGCTACGAATGAGATTAATTTTCTCTCCGGGTTGGTTAGCTTCCACCATTTGCAGGGTGACGGGACGACCGAGACGAGTTTCCAGTCGTTTTCTAATTCGTTCCAACACATCCATAGAATAGCCGACTAATTCCCCCTTCTCATTGACGTAGGAGTAGGGAATCGCATCAAAACGGGTTCCTACGGTCAAAAATCCCGTGCGAGCCACTTTTTCCACCACTGTTTCCGCTAAACCTGCGCTGGCGAGGAACATAGGCAATATGCAACCTAGTCCCACTAACTGTAAAATTTTCTTCATAAATCGAGTGCTTACTCCCGTACAAACATAACTATACTAGAAGTCGCTAAAAAATCTTCAAGGTTTCCATAATAATTTCTGTGAACTTTTACAAATTAGATGGCGGTTCAAGGCGAATTAATTGACCGTTACCTTCATCGGTGAGCAGGTATAAAAATCCGTCGGGACTTTGACGCACATCCCGCACCCTCTGACCGATGGGAATCGCTTCTTGATTGATAATTTCACCCGATTTATCCATTTCCAGACGGCGAATATCCCTGGAAACTAAACCACCGGCGAATAAATTTCCCTGCCAATTAGGAAAGCGATTACCAGTATAAAAGACCAATCCCGAAGGAGCGATCGCTGGTGTCCAAATTGTTTTCGGATCGATCAGACCGGGGCGATATCTTTCGCCGGAAACTGGGTTATTAGTGCCGTACTCTTGACTGGAAGAAACCAGTGGCCAACCGTAATTTTTGCCCTTTTCAATTAAATTTAATTCATCCCCTCCTTTCGCTCCGTGTTCTGTTGCCCAGACTCTTCTAGTCATCGGCTCGAAGCTGATTCCTTGAATATTCCGATGGCCATAACTCCAAATTTTAGAACCGGCGAAAGGATTATCTTTAGGGAGAGAACCATCGTCATTGATGCGGATAATTTTACCTAAATGACTTTGCAGATTTTGGGACTGTTTTCTAATTAAATCTCCCGCTAATTGTAGGGGAGGATTACCCCCGTCCCCAATCGCTACCAATAAAGTGCCATCCGGTAGCCATAATAACCGCGAACCGAAGTGTTGAGAGCCAGTTTTTGCTTGGGAAACTTCAAAAATAACCCGCACATCTCGCAAACTTGTACCATCATAAACCGCACGAGCGACGCGGGTACGATTAGCCTCCCGGTCTCCGTGAGCATAAGTTAGATAAATCCAGCGATTTTGGGCAAATTGGGGATGAATTGCCACATCGAGCAGTCCTCCTTGTCCGACGGCAAAAACTTCGGGAACTCCAGCGATGGCTTTTGGGTCTAACTTACCCTCTCTAACCACTCTTAAACGACCGGGGCGCTCTGTGATGAGGATTTCCCCGTTAGGTAGCCAAACCATAGCCCAAGGATGCTCTAAACCCTCGATTACGGTCACTTTTTGCCATTGATTGGTCTGGGAATTATTTGCCGAAGTTAATATTTTTGTACCTTGACAACTGGAGATAATTATGGTAAGCAAAACGCTAGATACTAAAGGCGAGAAAATGCGATTGAGAGAATTAAGCATGAGTTGGTAACTTCCCAGGTTTGCCATGGCATAGACATCATTAAGGTGGGTTCGGGTTAATTGCTCGTACAAACTATTTGGCAATACCTCTAATTTTCGCTTTTACTTTTTCAATGAATGAAGAAGAATTCACATCGTGGAGATGTTGTTTCCTCGCTTTACTTAGGATTGATGCCACTAAACCAAAGGAGGACTGAGAAGAAAAAATCAAATCATTACAACTGGCTAACAAATACATATCCATTAATGCTTCTATGCCATTTTGAACGCGATCGGGACATTGATCCCAGTTCTGGTGCATTCTTTCTCCCGATGGTGGAAACCATTTTGGTGTGGTGATAATATTTGGGAATTCCTGTTGAAATTTTTCAACAACTTCTTGAGAATCTGTGGATAAGAAAATGCTGTTAAATTTATTGTTTTTGTTGATTTTTTTAGTAGTACTAATTAGCTTATCTAAAGGAATCTTCATGTCTGTATATCTGACATGAACGCCTAGGGTGTTCACTCCAAAGTGAGATGATTTGAAATCTTCGATAGACTGAACAATTTCAGGTTTCAGGCTTAGATGAGAGTTTAATACCTGTTTGATAATAGTACGATCATCCATTTTTGCCAAGTAATCGAACTTCCCATGAAAAAGTTGTCTCATCTGGTTGATTTTATGAGTATAGGCACAGAAAACCAGAATCTCACTCTCATAATTTGTTCTAGATAATTCAACCGACATAGATTGATCCGAAATCCTTAAATCTTTTCTTAGTCCACCAAAAGATTGATCTAACTTATCAATCCATATCTCAGGATAGACAGACTTGGTATCAGGTATAGATTCTACTGAAACGGTCTTTGGACAGTTAAAAAATAGAGGGAAGGAGTTGATATCGTCATGACAATAAGTATTATCCCGCCAATCAATAACTAACTGGCGATTACTAATTTCACTATAGATTATTGCACCGCAGGCGGCCAGAATTCGGTTTCCCATGCCAGAGGAACCTTTACAAATCAGAAACTTTCTAGAGCTATTCATATTTTTTATTGAGTATCTACTAAACTATAAACCTAGACGACGGCGAGTTCTTTTGAAACTAAGGGGGGAGTGAGCTATAAATAGCTTCACAAATTCTAGGCGACTTTGAAGGTCACGATATTTTTTTAGGTAGCAAAATAGTGCTTCTAAATTAATATAAATACCCTTTCGATACAGGTAATGCGCTAATTCTACCCCACTAATCTCATTTTTTAATAGGTCAATTAACTCAAGACTGGTAGGTAAGCTATTGGGGCGGAATGAGGAACTATAGGCAGAGTTTACCCATGATGCTTCTTTCCCTTTATAGGTTTTAGATTCTGGGTGTCCAAAACCAATATTATAGATCAAAGAAGTTTTGGGAATGAGATGAACCCGATTTTGATACAAAGATGCAAGAGTAAGAGTAATAACCCAGTCAGTTTGCTCATTTCTCTCTAGCCAGAACTGGTTTATTATAGTCATTTTTGTTTGCACGGTGGCGGGTATATTATAGAATTTTCCAAAAGGATTATATTGTTTTGGCTGATTGATGAGAGCGATATCATTCCAGCGATCGGCCCAGATACCGAATCCCCAAGAAAAAACTCTATGAGAGAGAGCAAAATCCTCTTCGATCAAATGATATGCTTGCTCTGGAAAGGCTGCATATCCGCTAATCGAAAAGATTTTTTTATGTTCACGGTATGCCTCTAATAGACGGCACATCCTATCATAAAAATATGGATTGGGAAAGTTATCATCTTCCAAGTAAACAACAGATTCATAAGTGGATAGGACTTCTGTCAAGGACAAAATGACATTTTGATCACAGCCCAAATTTTGTGACCGTAACCTTATATCTACTGGAATTTTACTAGAGAACTCTTGCAGTAAAGCAATTGTTTGATCAATCAGGGGTAGATCAAGTTCATTTCTTGCTCCATCCACATAGGCAATGATCTGATGAGGAAATAGAGTCTGTTGGGTTAAACCCTTTAAAACTTCCTTGAGTAGATCGGGACGAGTAAAAACTATTAAAATAACTGGCGGCAAAGAACTAGGTAAAGGCACCTCATCAAGAGACATTGGTAAATTTGTTAAATTCATAGACTACCGCACAACAAAAATTTTAACATCTGCACAAATCATGCCCAATATGGTAACACCTTAATTTGACTGTGTCAAGCTTGATCACACTTCGATAACTCCCAGCTAGAATTTTTTGACCTTAACTTGAGAGAAAACTTTTATTATAATGCTCGGATATCCTGTCTCCTTTGCATGACCACTTGTTAACCGTAACTTCCTAGTTGGTAACTCTCCAAGTTTTCAGCAGATCAATATAATTATATTGACTCCATTTTGAGGAGTTGTTTTAGAAAAGTTAAGAGATTTTCTAGTGATGGTATTTGCATTAAAGTTTGCTCGCTAATCCACCGATCATCAGAAATAGTTGCGGTGTTGGTTTTTCCAGGTTTAAGAATACTAGCAACTGCGGCAATAGTGGCTTTTTCTTTATCAAAAGGTTTCCAGCCAATTTGACTAATTTCTTCCTCGGAAAATTGTTGAATATATGCTTTTGCTCTGTTCATATATTCAGGATAGGCGATTTTTCCACAATCACAAAGTAGGGTATCTAAGACACCTTGATCAACATTATTAGGCAGTATATATAATCCGACTCTTGGTCTATTTTCTTGAATAGTTCCCGTGGCAGCTACTACCCTGGGAAAGTCGGGAAAATATTCCCGAAAACCCTGATGATATTTGCGAGCAACTTCTGCCGGGTTATCTTTATCCGCATCGGCAATAACGGCAAAAGCTGATAATTCATTGTTATAATCCATATCGGCAAGTTTATTGGTTAAATTTTTAATTAATTCACTGCCACCCCCGGCATAAATTGCCACGGATAAAGTCTCAGTATAAAGAATAGATGGCATATCGAGTCTGATGTAAAGTTTTCCAGTTTTAAGAGGAGGATATTTCGGAATAAATTTTTTCCAAATTGGCTCTAGATTTGAGAGTTCTTCACATTTAGAAAACCCCAGCAGTTTACACATAACTTTCACCAGAAAAGCTTGATCATGATTACCCTCCACTCCAATCAATATATGTTCTCGACTCACCAACGAACCTCCTGTCCTAAGTCTTCTCGTAAGCTTTTTAATCGAGTCCAATCATGTCTAACTACTCTAGTATAATTTTCCTTTGGTTCGAGACGATAAAGCACCAAATCTGATTCTCGTTCAGTAACTTCTAACAGAGCATCAACAGCTTCTAGACTGTGGGTAGTAGCAAACAGTTGTACATTCATTTTTTGACACCATTTAACTAACCAATTAAAAGAACTTTGCAGTGCCTCTGTATGAATAGCTGATTCTAATTCATCAATGAATAAAATTCCACCTTTAACACTGGCAAGTTTGAGGGCAATATGAAGTAAGCGACGCACCCCGTCACCAAAGGTACTAACGGGTACAAGTCCCAATTTTTCGTGTTGAATATAAATGTTAAATCTGGAAGATAAAGAATGAGGAGGTAAGAGAATTTCTAAATCAGAAATATTACTGTCCATTTGACGTAGTAAATCGATAACATCTGTTTTAAAATTGGCAAATCTCACTTCTGAAAGTAACCGAAATTGACCAATATCAGAACGATGAGAAGCGGGACTAACCAGAGAAGTTAGTAAGCTAGGTTCTTTTTTTCCCGATAGTCTAGAGAGAGGGCTATTTTCCCAAAGTTGATAGTTTTCTTTCAGGGGATTTTGGGGATAATTAATTAAACTTATTAATTGTTCTTGAGCCAGAAATACTGTTATCGATAAATTTATACCTTTTCTTGTTTCCCATAAATCTTCATTATTATCGATTAAATCTTCGTTTTCTTCGCTAATTATCTCATTAGGATGAAGCTTGTCTTCGGGATTGTCAATTAAAATAATTCCTTCGAGTTCTTCATAAATTGCCTCAATTTTCTGAACTTTAAAGGAGCCATTTCCTGTGATTGATATAACCCCGTGATTAAGTTTTTCTTGCTCAATCATTGCATCGTGGGTAAATAACCACTGTAGGGAATCTAGATAAGGAGTCCGAGAAACTCTGTACTCTTGTTCTCTTTGTCTAGCAGTATTTAGCCAAACTTTTAGATCTAAGGGATGACAGTAAATAGATAACGCTTCGAGAACGCTGGTTTTTCCCGAATTATTAATTCCCACAAGCAGGTTAATCTGTCCGAGATTCTTTAGCTCAAGCTCTCGCAGTCCTCTAAACTGGTGAATGGTAATGTTTTCTAGGCTTTTAGTCATAAACTTAGTTTAGCTGAAAAGGGTGACAAAAAACTAAGTTATCTCCTCAAATGTATTGAAGTTTTAATTTAATCAACTTCTGGTTCTTCGTTACTTAGTATGGTTCGATAGGGGGGCATAAATCGACTAAATCCTTATCTGGCAAGAGACTTAATTGATTAGTTCGCTCTAGATCAAAAATAATTGACAAAAATCGCCAAATGCCTTTCTATATAAGGGTTC
>NZ_JADBVE010000020.1:0-11314 GCF_020245285.1 Microcystis sp. M31BS1 | reverse complement strand
GTAGATAATTGTTACAAAGTGTATTGACCTTGAGTCCCCTTGCCTAGTTTGGTATCGATGTGATACTAAACGTCGGGACATATAAACAGTTATAAGGTTGGTCAGGGTTGACCTATTAGATTCAGTCAGGGGACTGAAGACCTTACTAGGCGGTTATTTCAGGTATTTCAACCTTATTTCATGCCTAAACGTTTCGCACAAATCCGTTGAGTACAGGCTAGTTATGAGGAGAGGCACTCATGCAAGAGGCAATAGGCAAGAGGAGCAATAAATAATCAGTCTTTAATAACCGGATTTAGTATCCTATCTTGATTCGGCAGGGCCGGCACGCAAATTAATATCCGTAATCATAGATAAAAAACTATATAAATCTAACTAATCATTTACTTTAGTAATTGGTATTTTACAAATCGCTGAAAGCAAGTCACCATAGGAATTAAGCAAATGCAGTTCCGAATCAAATCCTGTGGGAGATAGAAATTATGGTTGCTTTAATCACCCCAAAACCCGCTAAAACCAGCCGTTTAACCACACAAATCCAAGAAATCGCCGAAAATACTTTTACCCTGCGCTGTTTGGATTGGGATCGCGATCGCTTTGATATCGAATTTGGTTTAGAAAACGGTACCACTTATAACTCTTTTGTTATTCAAGGGGAAAAAACCGCTCTCATTGATACATCTCACCGCAAATTCGATCGCCTTTATCTGGATGAATTAACTAAACTAATCAACATCAATCATCTTGATTATTTAATTATCAGTCACACCGAACCCGACCACAGTGGTTTAGTCAAAGAAGTTTTAGAATTAGTCCCAGAAGTTACCGTGGTGGGGGCAAAAGTTGCCATGCAATTCCTCGAAAACATGGTACACAGACCCTTTAAACAGTTAATAGTTAAAAGTGGTGATACTTTAGATTTAGGTAATGGCCATGTTTTAGAATTTGTTGCGGCCCCTAATCTTCATTGGCCTGATACTATCTTCACTTTTGATGCTAAAACTGCCACCCTTTTTACCTGTGATGCCTTCGGAATGCACTTTTGTGATGATCAAACCTATGATCGAGAAAAAGACCTGCTAGAAGGCGATTTTCAAACCTATTATGACTGTCTGATGCGACCGAATGCTCGTTCGGTTTTAGGGGCAATTAAAAGGATCGAGAAATTTGAGATTAATCTCATTGCCACCGGTCACGGCCCCCTATTAAAACACCATATTTCTGATTGGGTGGGACGCTATCAAACTTGGAGTCAAGAACAAACTTCTGCTGATACTTTAGTGACTGTATTCTTTACCCAAGATTACGGACAAAGCGAACATTTAGCTACTATGATCAGTCAGGGTTTGAATAAAAATGATGTGGTGACAGAATTAGTCGATATGAATAATGCTGATCCCCACGAAGTCAGAGAATTGATCAATCAATCTAAGGGAGTTATCATCGGAATGCCTCCCCAATCTTCCCCGATTAACCAGACGATTTTAAGCACGATTATTGCTTCAATTAATGGCAAACAAGCGGTGGGATTATTTGAGTCAGGAGGTGGGGAAGATGAACCAATTTTCCCCTTAAGAAATAAATTACAGGAAATCGGGGCGATCGAAGCTTTTCCTCCTCTTTTAGTTAAAGACAATTCCAATCAATCCCTCGATTTGATTGCCGATGAAGCAGGAACCGACCTCGGTCAATGGTTAAGCCGAGAAAAAACGATTAAACAAATTAAATCGATTAATAACGACTTAGAAAAGGCTCTAGGACGTATTAGCACCGGATTGTACCTAATTACTTCCCAAAAAGCTGATTTATCTAGTGCCATGATTGCCTCTTGGGTGACACAAGCAAGTTTAAATCCTTTAGGTGTGGCGATTGCAGTGGCTAAAGATCGGGCAATGGTATCCTTTTTACAGCCTAGCGATACCTTTGTTTTAAATGTTTTGGCTGAGGATAATTACCAGAAATTAATGAAACATTTCCTCAAGCGTTTCTCTCCCGGTGCCAATCGTTTTGAAGGCATTAAAACCTATACTGCCAATAATGGATCACCAATTTTAGCGGATGCCTTAGCTTACATAGAATGTGAAGTCACCAGTCGTTTAGATTGCGGCGATCATTGGGTAGTTTATTGTACCGTTAATACCGGACGAGTTGCCCGTTTAGATGTCTTAACTGCTGTCCATCATCGCAAAGTTGGCAACCATTATTAACAGTTATCAGTTATCAGTTATCAGTTATCAGTTCACCGATTACTGGTTACTGGTTACTGCTCACTGAAAAATCCCCCCAACAGCTAACACCCAATTCTATCAATCTTAGGAGAAATAAAATGTACGAACCAATTAAAAACCCTTCCCCAATGATGGTGCGAGTAGTGCAAGTCTTAGAAATGATTCAAGATTTAATTGTCATTTCTCTCTGTATCGGTTTATTTAGCTTCATGGTGTTAGAAGTCAGAGAAATGTTTATGTCTCTGCTGCCACCGATTCAATTTCGGATTATTACCGCCGATATTTTATTCCTCTTAATTCTAGTAGAATTGTTCCGATTGTTAATTATTTATTTGCAAGAAAAACGAGTTTCTATCGGTGTTGCCGTGGAAGTTTCTATCGTCTCGGTTTTGCGAGAATTAATTGTTAGAGGAGTCCTAGAAACTAATTGGACACAAGTATTAGCTGCCTGTGCTTTTCTAATAGTTCTCGGTACATTAATGGTGTTAAGAGTTTGGCTTCCTCCCACCTTTGAAGGTATCGATCCTGAACAAAAAGTTTCTGAGCGTTATCGTCAACATTTAGTTAAAGAATTAACTGAAATAAACAGCAAAATTTAGTCAGTTATCAGTTATCAGTTATCAGTTATCAGTTATCAGTTATCAGTTAGAAGGGGATAGGAAAATGGGGGAATAGGGTAATGGGGATATAGAGTAATTTCAACTAAAACTCTAAAACCTCACTCCCCCCACACCCCACACCCCACACCCCACACTCCACACCCCACACCCCACACCCCACACCCAACACCCAACTTAACAATTATGACCACTAATACCTTAATTCCCAATCCTGCTATTAATAATCGCTCCCGCGATGTTCAAACCGCAGAAATTGCCGATAAAACTTGGGTTTTTCGCTCCCGTACTTGGGACAGATTAAAATTTGAAATAGAATATGCTCGTCAACGGGGAACCACCGCTAATTCCTATCTTATCTGTGACGATAAAACCGCCTTAATCGATCCCCCTGGAGAATCCTTCACGGAAATTTATTTAGAAGAAATTCGTCAATATATCTCCTTACATCGTCTCGATTATCTGATTCTCAGTCACGTTAATCCCAACCGTATCGTCACTTTAAAGGCCTTATTAGCCGCCACCCATCAAATCACCATCCTCTGTTCTAAAGCTGCCGTCAATACCCTTAAAAATGCCTTTCCCGATGCCCAAATTTTGGGCATACGAACCGATGAAATTCTTGATTTGGGGCAAGGTCATCAACTCAGTTTTATTAATGTCCCTACGCCGCGCTGGCCTGATGGAATTTGCACTTTTGACCAAAAAACCCAAATTTTATACAGCGATAAATTCTTTAGTGTGCATCTGTGCAGTGACGATATTTGGGATAAAAATTGGAAAGAATTAGACGCAGATCGTCGTTATTATTTTGATTGTCTCCATGCCGTGCAATCTAAAGCGTTAGAAACAGCACTCGACAAAATTAAAGAATTTCCCGCCCAATATTATGCACCCGCCCACGGTCCGATAATTCGTTATAGTTTTAGTCGTCTTGCCCACGATTATCGTTATTGGTGTCAAGAACAAAAAACTCGACCCCTACAAGTGGCTTTATTATATGCTTCTGCCTACGGAAATACTGCCACCCTGGCCCGCTCGATCGAACGAGGATTATTAGAAAATGATCTGGCCGTAGAATCAATAAATTGTGAGTTTGCCACCCCCGCCGAAATTAGTCAAGCGATCGAAAATTGTGACGGATTTATTATCGGTTCTCCCACCTTAGCCGGTCACGCTCCTACCCAGATCCAAACTGCTTTAGGAATCGTTCTTTCCACGGCAGCAAAAACTAAATTAGCCGGGGTTTTTGGTTCCTACGGTTGGAGTGGGGAAGCTGTCGATTTAATTGAAACTAAACTCAAAGATGCCAATTATTGCCTCGGTTTTGAATCCTTGCGCGTGCGTTTTAGCCCCACAGAAAGCAGTTTACAAGCAGGTTATTTAGCCGGAGAAACCTTCGCCAGGGCCTTGAAAAAAACCAAAAAATTGCGGGTTCCCCAACAGGGAATGACCGAAACACAAATTGATCGCACTGCCCAGGCCGTTGGCCGGATCGTCGGTTCCCTTTCTGTTCTCACCACTCGTCAGGGCGAGGATCATGCTGGTTTCTTGACCTCTTGGGTATCCCAAGCCAGTTTTAACCCCCCGGGGCTAATTATCGCCGTTGCCGACGAACAAGCCGCCGACCGTCTAATTAACTCGGGAACCGCCTTTACCTTGAATATTCTCAAGGAAGGGCGCAATTTACGCCGCCATTTTTCCAATCGCATCAAATCTGGCGGTGATGTCTTTACGGGATTAGAAACCCAAGTCGGGGAAAATGGCTGTCTGATTTTAAGCGAAAGTCTCGCCTATCTAGAGTGTACGGTGAAAGAGCGACAACTCTGCGGCGATCGCTGGTTAGTCTATGCCACCGTCGAGCGGGGTCAAGTTTTGGATAGTAACGGTGTCACCGCCATCGGTCATCGTAAATCCGGTAGTCAGTATTAAAACTGGACTAGCGGGGCAAAGTTCCTGACTTTCCCCGTGTAATCAGCCTAGATTTCTGGGAAAGATAGGTTATGTTATTATCCAAGGTTGTCCGACCGGGCCATTTTGTCTTTGTTTCCCTATGAAAAAATTGCCGCTAATACTGTCGGTGGGGAGTGTCGCTTTATTGTTGGTGGGATGTCCAGCTTCTAACCAAGCTAATCAATCCCCACCACCCAGCCAAGAAACCCCCACCCCCTCTCCCAGTCCCCCGGCTGCCCAACCACCCGCCTTTAGCGGTGCTGTACAACCAGCTACCGAACCAACCCCCCTAAGGGTAGCGGGATTGATTCCTGCTACCGATCCTGACCAAAAACGGGCGGAAATTAATCGCGGTCGCAGGGATCCCTTTGCTCCCTTTCCCCTACAACCAAATATTACGATTACAGCGGCGGAAAAACCCCCAGCTGGGACTCCAGCGGCCACTGGCGCACCTGCACCCGGAGGTAATCGTCCCGCAGCCGCACCTGCACCCGGAGGTAATCGTCCCGCAGCCGCACCTGCACCCGGAGGTAATCGTGCCACTCCCAGAGGACCGATAGTTAAAGCGCCGCCGCCACCACCGCAACCGACGGAAGCGGAAGAAGTGCAAGTATCGGGCATCGTCCAGTTACCTACCACTCCTATGGCGATCGTGAAAGCCCCCGGAGAAGCCACGGAACGTCGAGTTATTCCTGGTTCTACCCTCTCTAATGGTTTAATTTTAGTTAAAGCGATCGATACTAATCCCGATAATCCCTATATTGTCCTAGAACAATACGGTCGAACTATTACCCGTCGTTTAGGGGATGGTGTACCCGAACCGGCCGCACCGCAAGCCTCGATCAGCTATAATATTCCCGAATCAGGAGAATAAAACCCGTGCGATCGATTGCTATTCAACAAAAACAAACCATTATTTATCCGCAAATGCCCTTGGCTATCTATCGAGAATTAGCCAGCCATTTACAACAGGTTCAGGGTGTGGAAACCCATCTCACTCCCCAGCAGTTCCAACAATTCGATTATCATCAAAGTCAGATCGGTAGTCTAGAAATTAACTATACCGAGACTTTTCAGGAAAGCGATCGCACTCTAGTCACGGCAATTCTCGATTATTATGCCCAACGTCACGGCTCCTATCAGCTTTCCTAAGCTTTCTCTCCTCACCTTTTCCCCGATTACCGACTTTCTTCTTAAAAACTAAAAGTATTTTATAGGATTTATCTTAATGCTGGGGATGATGCCAAGTCTTCTCACACTTCATCTATTAAGGGTAGGGTTGATTCATGAATCAACCCTACTATGAATCAACCCTACTATGAATCAACCCTACTATGAATCAACCCTACTATGAATCAACCCTACTATGAATCAACCCTACCTTTTATAAAAATTAAAATCTTTCTGATTTTAAGCCCCCGACGACCAGAGGTAGTCACTGATAACTGATAACTGATAACTGATAACTGAAATGACCCTACCCAATTCCCTAGAAGAAACAATCATGCAAGCGAAAGCCGCCACCCAACTGGCTCTAGAATCGGGAGCTAGACGCATACAAGTGGAATTAGTTATCCCAGAAATTGCTCTACAAGCACAAGCTTTAGCCCTTGATTTTGCCTCTATTTTTGACAGTTATGGTTCTGGTTTAAGGGTAATTTTTCCCGATACTGGAGCCGCCATGTTAGCCCGACGGGATTGGGGAGAAACAGTTTTTCAACTGGGAGATTTAGGTAGTCGTTTTATTCCTGTCGAAAACAAAATTAAGCCCGAAGATGAAGCTTTTTTAGTTGTTTGTCCCTCCTCGGTTGAGATTAATTCCGTAGAAAAACTCTGTTACCTTGCCGAAGATCGCCCCGTAGTTCTTCTAATTCCTCAATTGGAAGATGTATCGGTAGTGGGTATCGGTTACGCAGCCCGACAATTGCGAGAAAGATTTTTAAGTATCCTAGAAAGTTGTTATTATTTTCGTCCCTTGGAATCAGCGATCGTTTATCGTTCCTATCCTTCCTTGTGGCAAGTTTGGCTCGAAAAAGAAGACGGTTACGAGTTAATTTCTGAACAATCCACTAAACCCATGGGCGAAGCTTTAGAAAATCTGATTCTGAAAGCTTCTAGTAATAATCCCGATGATAGTTCTAATCCTGCTAACAAAGCCAAAAAGTCGGGTTTATTTGCCACTATGGGACGCTTCTTAAAAGCATTACAACAGTGACATACTCCCCCCATCAAGTTAGGCTGTGACGGGGGATTATTTCCCCATTGCTGTTAGAAATTCCTGGCTTCGACAGATTGACCTCGATTGCAACTTTTGTTCTTCTATTTTAACCGATTATTTGGCAATGCTATAATAAAATTAATCGGTAGAACGTAGGTTGGGTTGAAGCATGAAACCCAACGCCAGATCATGTTACGCTACCGCTAACCCATCCTACAAATAATTGTGCCTCCCTACTTATAATAAAATTAATCGGTAGTTTCCCTAGAGGTAAACTTTTATGATTGTCAATAAGCGAGAACTCAAACAAGCCTTAAATCGGGTGTACTTAAAAATCAAGCCTGATGCTGAAACAATTCAGGTTTTTCAAGCTAATTTAACGCGCTTATTGGAGCAATGTGACAGCAAAAAGTCGGAAGAGTTTAATAAAAATTTGCTGATAGATTTTTTTAAAAATACCTATTATACCGATCGCTATTTTATCAATACAAAAGAGCGCATTGATCTGGTTATTCATAATAACCAGGATGTTAAAAGTCCAGTGGGGGTCATTTTTGAGACGAAGAAACCTACTCGGACAATAAATGCAGAAATGCCAAGACTGGATAATCTTAATACTAAGGCTTTTCAGCAGTTAGTTTTATATTTTCTCCGCGAAAGGGTGACGGATAAAAATCTTGAGATTAAACACTTAATCGTGACAAATATTTATGAGTGGTTTATTTTCGATGGCAAGATTTTTGAGGAGTTGTTTTTTGCTAATAAGGCTCTAGTTAACCAGTTTGGCGATTTTGAAGCCGGGAGACTGAGTAGTACGAAAACGGATTTTTTCTATCAACAAATTGCCGAACCAGCGATCACTAAAGTTATTGAGCAAATTAAATTTACTCATTTTGATCTGCGAGAACAGGAAAATTTAGATTTGCTTGATATCTACAAGATTCTTTCGCCAGAACATTTACTTAAGTTACCTTTTGTTAATGACAGTAATACTTTAAATAAGCCTTTTTATAATGAGCTTTTGTATATTATCGGTTTGACGGAAGTTAAGGATAAAGGGAAGAAGTTAATCGGACGAATGAAAGAAGGCGATCGCTGTGATGGTTCCCTGATTGAAAATGCGATTAGTCGGTTGGATAGTTTAGATAAAATTGCACAATTAAAAAATCCAGAAGAGTTTGGAACTACGGATGAGGACCGGCTTTATAATGTGGCGTTGCGGTTATCAATTAATTGGATTAATCGGGTTTTGTTTCTCAAACTATTGGAAGCGCAATTAATTAAATATCATCAAGGCGATCGAGATTTTGCCTTTCTCAATTTGGCGAAAGTTCCCAGTTATGATGATCTCGATAGTTTATTTTTTGATGTGTTAGCTAGGGATACAAACAAGCGCGAGGCTAAGGTTAAAACGACTTTTGCTCATGTACCTTATTTAAATAGTTCGCTATTTGAACCAACGGAGACGGAACAGCAAACGATTTTTATTGGCAATTTGCGGGAGCGAACTTTACCCATTTTTACAGCGACGGTGCTAAAAGATAATCAGGGTAATAAGCGAGTAGGCGAGTTAAATGCGTTGGCTTATTTGTTTGAGTTTTTGGATGCTTATAAATTTGATCGAGATGAGTTAGAAAATCCTCAAGAAGATAGCGAAAAGTTAATTAATGCTTCGGTGTTGGGGTTAATTTTTGAGAAGATTAATGGTTATAAGGACGGTTCTTTTTATACACCGAGTTTTATTACCATGTATATGTGTCGGGAAACGATACGAAGAGCGATTCTACAGAAGTTTAATGAAGTAAAAGGCTGGAATTGTCAAAGTTTAGATGATTTATATGAACGAATTGAGGACAAAAGAGAGGCAAATGTTATTATTAATAGCCTGAAGATTTGCGATCCGGCGGTGGGTTCGGGACATTTTTTAGTTTCCGCTTTGAATGAGATAATCGCGATTAAGAGTGAGTTACGGGTTTTATTAGATACTTCGGGTAAGTCGCTAAAAGATTATCGGGTAGAGGTGCGAAATGATAAGTTATTGGTTTACGATGATGAGGGGAGTTTATTTGCTTATCATCCGAATAATAAAGAAAAGCACCGGGTACAGCAAGCCTTATTTCATGAGAAGCAAACGATTATCGAGGGGTGTTTATTTGGGGTGGATATTAATCCTAATTCCGTGACGATTTGTCGCTTGCGGTTATGGATTGAGCTTTTAAAGAATGCTTATTATCGCGAGGATGGCAATTTAGAAACTTTGCCAAATATTGATATTAATATCAAGTGTGGTAATTCTTTGATTAGTCGGTTTGGGTTGGATGTGGATGTTAAACAGGTTTTACAGAAGCAGAAGTTTAGTATTGAGCAATATCGCAATGCTGTACAGACTTATCGCAATGCGGAAAATAAGGAACAAAAGCGGGAGATGGAAACGCTGATTGCTAAGATTAAGGCTGGTTTTAGTTCCAATTTATTAATCGGTAATCCTAAGAAGGTGAAGTTACGTCAATTACAAGGGGAACTTTATAATCTGGAAAATCAGGGTTTATTGTTTGAGGAGACTAAGACGGAGCAAAAAGCGCGGGAGAAAAAAGTAACTAAGTTAAATAATGAGATTGATAAGCTAACTGCTGAAATTGCAGATATTGAAAGCGGTAAGCTGTATGATAATGCTTTAGAATGGCGGTTTGAGTTTCCGGAAGTGTTGAATGATAACGGGGATTTTGTCGGGTTTGATGTGGTGATTGGGAATCCTCCTTATGTACCGTCAAAAAATCTAGATGAAAAAGAGAAAGCTTTATATTATGAACATTACAAGACTACAGAATATCAAATTAATACCTTTGGGATATTTACTGAGTTAGGCATAAAAATATTGAACCAGAAAGGTTTTCTTGGCTTAATAATTCCAAATTATTGGTTAACGACCAAATATGACAAAAAATTGAGAAAATTCTTGTTTGAAGAAAATCAAACAACCAATATAGTAAATGTATATAATATTTTTGAAAGTGCCGTAGTTGAAACATTACTTTTGTTTTCAAAAAAAGAACCAAATAATGATGAAATACATATTTGTAGTATTGATCGTAATATCTCTACAATTAATGAAAGATTGGAAGCAGTTATGCTTTCTCATTGGAGCTATGACAAAAAGATTACTGTTTCAGCTTTAGATGAAGAATTAACTATATCATTCAACGATAAAATTAAAATTAATGCAGAAACTCAAATAGGTTCTTTATTTGATTTGAAATTTGGAGCAAAGTTATATGAGATAGGAAAAGGAAATCCGCCTCAAACTAAAAATGATGCTAAAAATAGAATTTATGAATCTGAATTAAAAATAGATAATAGTTATATTCAATTATTACGAGCTAGAGATATCCAAAAATACAGACTTAAAACTGATAGCTACTATGTAAAGTATGGAGAAAATTTAGCCGCACCACGCTCGATTTCAATATTTGAAGGTGAAAGAATATTAATTCAAAGAATTTTTTCAAGAAAAACATTAGATGCAACTTGTGTAGATGATACGATAATCTGTAACACAGATGTTATTACATTAAAGCCCAAAAATAACACACTAAATATTAAATTTTATTTAGCGATTATTTGTTCTAAGCTTTGTGCATCTGTGCTAAAGTCTCAAAATGTAAATTTAGACAGAAATGCTTTTCCAAAAATAAATACTAAAACTCTATCAACTTTTCCAGTTCCTAAATATAAGCACGAATATATCGACATCACTACACTTGTTGACAAAATTCTCACTGCTAAAAAATCTGATCCTAACGCTGACACAAGCGAATTAGAAAAGCAGATCGATCACTTAGTTTACAAACTCTATCAACTCACCTATAATGAAGTAAAAATCATTGATCCAGAATTTGCACTAACAGAACAAGAATATCTGGACTTACCCTAATTTATTCCCTTACCCCCCCGATGTCCTGTAGGGCTAATTCATGAATTAGCCCTACAATGGGTGTTGTCAAATTGAAAGATGCTGGGAATCAGCTTTGCCTTTTGCATGAGTGCCTTTTGCCTCTCCTGATATGTAGCCTAGACTCAACGGATTTAGTATGATATCCTCGCCTTATCTAGAAGTTTTTGGGAAATCCCCCCCTCCTAAATCCCATCTTTCTCATCACTAAGCTAAAACGCACTTAAACCACCTAAAATAGAAATAGTAATTTTAGAAAAATCCTACTTATGCCAGCCAAAGATTTCCTAGACTTAGAAGAAAAGAAAAACTTACAAAAAGCTCTTAAAGAAGAAGAAAGAGCAGAGGT
>NZ_JADBVE010000002.1:0-3897 GCF_020245285.1 Microcystis sp. M31BS1 | reverse complement strand
TGGCTCTTCGGTTTATGTTATGCAATGAACGGGGGTTATAGAGGATGTAACCCTTGTATAGAAAGGCATTTAGCGATTTTTGTCAATTATTTTTCTCTAGAGCGAACTAATCAATTAAGTCTCTTGCCAGATAAGGATTTAGTCGATTTATGCTCCCCTATCGAACCATACCAAGTAACGAAGAGCCCTTTATTTTTTGCGGATAGTTTCTTTGTTAAAAAAACGGAAAGAATCGAGACAATGTTATTCTTGATGTCTTTCTGCTTGTTAGTCTATAACCTCGGACAAAGAGAACTAAGAAATAGCTTAAAAAGAGCCAAGGCTGGAGTCAAAAATCAAGTCAGTAAATTAACGAGTCGTCCCACAATGAGATGGATATTTCAATGTTTTCAGGGCATTCATATTTTTATTGTGAATGGGGTCAAGCAAATTGTCAATTTAACTGAAGAACGCCGTTTTATTTGAAATTTTCTGCCTTCATCTTGTCAAAAATATTATCTGTCATCGTTAGTCTAAATAACAAAGCAACAAAGTTGATAACAATTGAGTAATATGCTTATAGGAGAGTCACTACTCCTCGAATTGTTGTGACTTAGTTTAACTCTTTGAGCCGAAAAAATATTTGGTATTTTATGATTTCTCCTCAACATCTGATTGGTTGAGTATTTTTTTTGATTATTCTGATTTTTTTTCTTTGAAAAGACCTGTAGTTTTTTATACTTCAAAGTGAAGTGCGGAATATGGGTTGAATATGTCTAGAGCAAGGATGACAAGGATAAAAAGTAACGTGATGTAATATTCGAGATTGCGCCCCAACGATATATCTCGAAAAGCTTTTTTGATGAACCTAATCACAAACGTTACACTCCTCAAGTCCTCACTCTAATAGACGAAATTTAAGCACTGCCCTAACCGATAGATAAATCTGCCTAACTTACCTTTGGCCATTCTCTTTTGGCTCTTCCGTTGTGGGAATCTCGATAATCGGATGGTTGAGAGCAATCATCAAATGGTCTCCCTCTTGGCTAATACTGCTCGGACTGCTGGCCATTTGGGAGAGGGGATCATTGCGTACCGAGACGAAGTAGGAGCCAACAGCGATCGCCACAGCCGTTAAAATTGCGCCACCATAAACATAATATTGCCGACGACGCTGACCATCGACTTTTCTGAACACCTGTTCTGCCAATCGGTCGCCGGCCATAGTAGCTGGTACGGGAATTTGCCTTAAATTAGTTTGTAATCCCAAGAGCTGCCGATAGAGTTTTTTAGCGGCAGCATCATGGTCTAACCAATGCTGAACTAGCTTTCTTTCCTCTACCGTTACTTCGTTATCAATATAGGCGCTAATTAAATCGAAACGATGAGCTTCTTCGTTATCCTCATCTAAGAATAAAATATCCTCGGCTGCGGAGTCGGAATCGCTGTCATCGTGACGTAACAAAGACTTTATCCATTGAACATCTTCGGGTTGATAATTATTCATGGTTGACCTCGACCAGAAGCGATCGGTATGCAATCACTTTTCACCAGCACGGAGCTAGTTAAATTTAACGACTCCTCACTTCGGCCGTTAGTGCCGAATCACCACAATATTCTTTAGCCTTCTGTAAAATAGGGCTGTAAAACGGATTGTAATTTAGCGCGAGCGCGAGCAATGCGAGATTTAACAGTTCCTAAAGAAACTCCCGTCATCTCGGCAATTTCTTCGTAGGCCATGCCTTCAATTTCTCGGAGAATAATAGTTGTCCGAAAAGCTTCTGGTAAATCAGCGATCGCCGCCTGTAATTGATCGTAGAATTCGTGGGTGGTGAGATGTTCATCGGGACTGGGGTAATCGGACTCGATATCCCAATCGATTTCGCCATCCTCCACGCGCCGGGGAGCATCAAGGGAAATGGGATGATTAACCCGCTTGCGTTTCCGCAATTCGTCGTAAAAAAGATTAGTAGCAATGCGACTTAACCAACCGCGGAACTTGAGGGGTTCATGGAGACGGTTAATATTGCGATAGACGCGAATCCAGACCTCTTGAGCCAAATCAGCGCGATCTTGCCAATCGGGAGCCAAATGATAGAGTAATTTATCAACATGAGCCTGATAGCGCCGCAGCAGTTCCGCAAAAGCTGCCCGATCTGGCTGACACCCTTCCTGACAGCGTGCAATTAGATCGTAGTTGGAGAGTTTGTCAGGGGACACGGGGTTTTGAGACTTTTTGGCCTCAAGTGACCAAGATGCTGGAATCGATTGACTCATGGGATTTCCTCAAGGGTATAAGCTCCTCACTCAGAGGTTGAGGACGGGAGAAGTCAGTAAAGGTTCCCGAAAATAAATAATTTTTTTCCCATATTTCGATTCTAACCGATCGAGGCATTCATCTGGGGGAGCAAGGGAGCAGCAAGTGCGGAGGTGGGGTAGTAGGGTAGTGGGGAGAATACATAAAAGCTGTCTCGGAGTCTCGGAGTCTCCTGAATAGCTCTGTAAGTTAGGTTTTTTCCCTAGCGAGAATAAAGACGCTGCCTTCGCTGCCGCGACCGATGCGGAGATCTTCATCGAGATAGGTGATATCGAGCCAACCGGTTTGTGGGCGATTATTGAAGGAAAAATCGAGGGGAGGAAATTTTTGGCCACTCTCGATCGCATCGATAAATTCTTGGGCAGAATGATAATTGAGAAGACGTTGCAGACCGAGGATCGAGCGCTCAAATTTGACCATTATCCGACGCTCGGATGTGGGTTCAAAGGTAGCGGAGACGATTACTACCCCTTCTAGCCAAGGCACGCCGATAATTTCAGCAATATTGTAGAGTTTAGCCTTGTTCAGGTCGAGATATTGATAAATTTGCCCTAATTGAAAAAAAGGTAGGCGATCTATTCCCAGAATGTTGCGGCTGCTGGTAAATAATAAGCGCCAATTACCCCCTAATAGTTGTTTAACTTCGAGGGGATGGGGATGGGGATTGTGATCCTCCAATTGTTCGATCGCCGCTAAAATCCGCACGCGGTCGCTTTCCGTAGCCAGGAGTCCGCGATTTCTACCAGCGATCAATTCCAGTAATTTCGCTTTGGCATCCATAGAATCTCCCTTATTTTATAAATTACCTCGACCGGCGAGGCACTCGATCGAGGTTTTTGGTGGTCTTAAGAGGCCTACCCACGCCGATGATTTCAGGGGTTCAACGGGTTTTTCACCTCGGTGAGCGGCATTTTTAACTGTTGACTTAATTATTTTAACACAGATTAAATGCCGCATTTTTAAAACTTTTTCATAACCGTAATTAAGTGATCGAAATAGGGAGCAATTGCGGTTTTTTCTGAGCCACTAAAATGATCTAAGCTGTATTATTTTAAGGCCTCTAACCCCGAAATCATCGCCCCTAATGGCACTGATAGTATCTAAATCCCTATCACTGAGATAGGGAGTTTGATCATCCGCTTGTTGCCAAATAGCGATCGCTGCTTGCTGATAGGGCCAATCAGCGAAACTGATGATTCTCGCTTTTGGGATTAATTGCTGGGCGCGCTCACTCAAAGGCATCGATCGCTCTCCGTCGGGTCAGATTAGGCGGTTAAGATCACTTTTAGCATAAGTAGCTGGTTATAATTAAATTAAAAATGGATTTTAGGTTCGATCCCCCCTGCCCCCCTTGATAAGGGGGGTGCCGATCCCCCCTTAGTCCCTAGGGTTGATTCATTTAAATTAAGTACAGCTAATTTTGAGTCAATAAATTTGACTGAAGATTCTCAATTTTATCTTTCTCTAACCAAAAGAGTTAGTCACAATAACTAATCTTTAATCTTCTGCCAATATTTATTATGAATAAATTGATAAAGCTTGTTCCCAAGCCACTAAAAGCCTATCTCTCTTCAAATTTTCTGAGAGTACATCCTGTTAAT
>NZ_JADBVE010000199.1:0-19005 GCF_020245285.1 Microcystis sp. M31BS1 | reverse complement strand
TTTTGAGAGAATCGTCGTTCAAAACCTTGCGTCTTCATCGGCCCGCGTCCTGTAGGGGCGAAGCATTCGGGCAATAACCTATCGGTGAAACCGTAGATTTTCTATCCGAATGCTTCGCCCGTACTTTTTCAGCAGACCCTAAGTAGTCGTGGAAAACTCAACTTTGTGTCCTTTGTGTCTCTGTGGTTCACAAAAACAAAAAAGGCTTAATTTGGCAACACTATTAAAACTGTAAAAACTTTTTAACTTGTGTCCAAAGATTGGTAAAAGACTCTTTCATTTCCTCCTTAATTTTCCAGCGTTTAAATGCTTCTTCGTAGGCAATTCCTTGATTTTGAAAAGTTTTCCAAGCAGAAAGGGAAAGAGGTAAACCCATCAGCAAAAAGATATAAATTGCCCAAGAAATTGTTCCCGAACTAATTAAATTAATGATAATAAAAAAACTATTAATAATCAGATAGCGAACGGTTTTATTTTTTAGCTCCTCACGACGAAAGCGATCGAATTCTTGCCGTTTATAACTGAGCATTTTTGACTCTTGCCAGTCCTTTTCCGCCGCTTCTAAGTCTTTAACTTCAATAGCTAAATCGTCGGCAATTTCTAACAACTGTTGACGGGTAATTTCTCCCTTATCCCCTTGACGGGAGATAGCCAAATAGAGAATTTCCTGCACATCCTCTTGACTGTAGGATTGGGGAGGGAAAAAATCAGAGTTTGGCATAGCGATAGAGAAAGAAATAGGTTCCTTCTCTATTATGGGCGATCGATTAGCGATTGACAGTTAGACGAGACAGGGAGTTTTTAACTGATTCATCCATGCTTCTAAATCCTGCAAAGAGCGATCGGCATATTGACCGTAACGTTCCCGTTTATTGCGGATTTTTCTGGTAAAATTCGGCAAAATGCCAAAATTTGGCGGCATCGGTTGAAAATGTTTCGGTTCGGCACTGCTGATAAACTCAAATAATGACCCGATCATCGTTGTGGTTGGCAATGTCACCGTTTCTAATCCTAAAGCTAAACGAGCGGCATTAGTTCCCGCTAACCATCCCCCAGCAGCCGCAGCCGTATAGCCTTCCGTGCCGATTAACTGTCCTGCCGCTAATAGCGTCGGTCGCGATTTAAACTGGAGACTGGAGGATAATAACTGGGGAGAATTGATAAAGGTGTTTTTGTGCATCACTCCCATGCGGACAAATTCGGCCTTTTCTAACCCCGGAATCAGACGGAAAACTCGTGTTTGTTCACCCCATTTTAAATTAGTTTGAAATCCCACCATATTCCACAATTGCCCCGCTTTATCTTCCATTCGCAACTGTATAACCGCGTAGGGACGTTGATCCGGATATCTAGGATCCGCTAATCCCACCGGTTTCAGGGGACCAAAACGCATGGTGTCTTCTCCCCGACTGGCTAATTCTTCGATTGGCAGACAAGCCTCGAAAAATTTGGCATTTTCTCGCTCAAAATCCTTTAATTCTGCCTGTTCTGCCTGTTTTAGTTCTTGCCAGAAGTGCAGGTATTGTTCCCGATCCATAGGACAATTGAGATAGGCGGCCTCACCTTTATCGTAACGGGAGGCCAGAAAAGCGATCGATTGATCAATAGATTCCCCTAGAATAATCGGACTAGCGGCATCAAAAAAACTCAGATAGTCCAGGCCGGTGAAATTTTGCAGATCTGCGGCTAAAGCAGCACTGGTTAACGGTCCAGTGGTTAAAACGACGATACCATCCCGGGGAATTTCCGTGATCTCCTGACGTTTTAAGGTGATTAGAGGGTGGTTGGCCAAGATTTCCGTCAAATTTCGACTAAAGACCCCTCGATCGACCGCTAAAGCCCCTCCTGCGGGGACACTGTGCTGATCGGCCTGGGCAATAACTAGAGAATTTAAGCGTCGTAATTCTTCATGGAGTAACCCAGTAGCGCGATCCACCGCCATGGCACCAAAGGAGTTACTACAGACTAATTCGGCTAAAAATTGGCTATGGTGGGCGGGACTAGAGCGAATTGGGCGCATTTCGTGCAGGATCACGGGAATACCTGCTTGGGCTATCTGCCACGCCGCCTCAGTTCCCGCTAATCCTCCACCAATTACATGAATAGGGCGATCGATCATAGTTGGGAGAAAATGGCTAGAGTAGGACTATTTTAGCTGAAACAGTCCAGTAGGATGGGTTAGCGGTAGCGTAACCCATGCGGGCATTGGGTTTCATGCTTCAACCCAACCTACGTTCTTATCAGGGGAGGCAAAAGGCAACCCCCCCTTGCCCCCCCCGACATCGGGGGGGTTGGGGGAGATTCAGCTAATCTAAGGATAAGCGGTTAAGATGCGTCTTAGCTCAGGCTGGGCATAGGGCGATCGCATAAAGATTGGGGCTGATCGCAAACTCAGGTTATAATCAAGGAAGGGATAGAATATTATATTTTATCTCGGCGCGATTTTTGCTTTCGAGAAGGTGGCAACACCGCCCCACTTTCTCACCATCTCCTTCCAGATGGGTTAGTTAGCGGTTTGACTTCTATGAACACCAATTATCTTGAAGAATACCAAAAATACCTAGCCGAATGGCAGAAACTGCTTCTGTCCGCTTGGGGTAATGGTGTTCCCTCGACTACATCAGTGTTTGAGTTTCCGGAAACTTTGGTTAAATCCCTCGAATATCAACAAGAATGGGTGAAATCCTACCTAACCGCCCAAGAAACCGCCACCAAAGTTGCCCTCGATAGTCAGAAACAATTCTGGGATAGTTATTTCGGTTTTGCTCGTCAGTCCATGGCTGTAATCAATAAACCGGCCTAATTTAGATATAAATTGGCTAGATGGTTCGGTTAGTGACTTAACTTCCCTTAAAAAATGAAAAGCCTCAAATACAATCCCCTCTGGCCCTGTATTTGAGGCTTTTTTGGTTTTTTTTCCCTTTAGGCAATCAGGGAATTTTGGGGTTTAGCAAAAATCATCCGTCCGGCAGAGGTTTGCAGTGCAGATGTCACCACTACCCGCAATTCTCCCCCTAGATAATCTTTCCCTTCTTCTACCACCACCATCGTGCCATCTTCTAGATAACCGATGCCTTGGGTGGGTTCCTTTCCTGCTTTGAGAATTTTTAGGTCTAAAGTATCCCCGGGCAAGTAGATCGGGCGTACTGCTTGGGCGAGATCGTTGACATTCAAGATGGTGACTTTTTGCAGATTGGCCACTTTACTGAGATTATAATCGTTCGTGAGCAAGGTGGCGTTAATTTCTTGGGCAAGATGGACTAATTTAGCATCTACGGTGCTAATATCCTCATAATCGGCGGGATGAATGACAATGCGCTCAGGAAATTCTTGCTGCATCCGGTTTAAGATGTCTAATCCGCGTCTTCCTCTGACTCGTTTTTGGTCATTACTGCCATCCGCTAACTGTTGCAATTCCTGAAGAATAAATTGGGGAATGAGTATCTGTCCCTCGATAAATCCTGTGTCTAACAATTGTTCGATACGACCATCGATAATACAACTGGTGTCCACAACTTTGGTGGCGGCCGCTTGCAGGGTTCCTTCTGCCACTAAAATTGATTCCATACTATTGGGGTTAATCAGACGCAAAAAAGTGCGACCGTGGGTATCAGCTAAACTAACCCCCAGATAGGAAAACATAATGCTGCCCAAAATGGCGATTATCGGCTTGATAAACGAGAATTCTCCCGGAATCGGTAGGAAGAAAATCGGAGCTAGGATCAGATTAGCAATCAACAAACCAATAACTAGACCGACCGAACGGGTTAAAATAACTTCGATCGGAGTTTGTCGTACTTGGGTTTCTAGACGACGATAGGTAGTTTGGGCAACTAAACCAATAGCTAAACCAATAATTGAGGCAAAACCCGCCGATAACCAGCGTAAAGCTTCAATATTGCTGATTTGCGACTGGACAGCAACCGGGAGCAAGTCAACACCACTATAACCAATACTGGCAACAGCGAAGACGAATAGTAAAATTATGACAGCATCAAGCATGGGGATAATACCAGAGAGGATAGGGGGGGAATGATGGTAGAAAAATAATGAGTATGGATGCTTTTATATTATATCTGTGGGTTTCTCCTAATTTGTGTCGGGAAAGTTGCCTCCATTCTAGGAGATGTTCTCCCCAGCCATAATACATCTTAACGAAGATCAACGAAATTATAGCCGTCAGCCTTGAATCAGTTATCAGTCATCAGATGCGAGTTACAGCGTTTCTCAGATAGATGAGGTTCGTTCTTGCATCTAAAATACTTGATTAGCAAGGGTTAGTCTGTGCTTCACCTTGACGAGAAAGGCTGTAGGATATTAAATCCAGTTATTAAAAACTGATTATTTATTCTCCGTTTTGCCTTTTGCATGAGTAGAAAACGGGTTTCTCGGAGAAACCCGTTTTCTGTGCGTTACTCAACGGATTTAGTATGAGTTCACTGATTACTGATTACTGTTCACTGATAACTGCTTTAATGTCCTATTTTGACCCCGTAACCTCGGTTTATATTCATATTCCCTTTTGTCGTCGGCGCTGTTTTTACTGTGATTTCCCGATTTTTGTCGTCGGTAATCACACCAATCCAGCGACTTTTCCCCCTGTGGTGGAGTATGTGGAAATATTACAGGAAGAAATTAGCCTTAGTCAGGGGACGGGGAAACCCCTAGAAACAATTTTTTTTGGGGGGGGGACTCCTTCCCTGTTACCGGTGGAATTATTAGGATCGATTCTGGATACTTTAGCCAAAAAGTTTGATTTTGCGGCCGATATAGAGATTTCTATGGAGATTGATCCGGCTACCTTTAGTTTAGAACAATTACAGGGTTATCTTAGCGCAGGAGTCAATCGGGTTAGTTTAGGAGTACAGGCTTTTCAAGAACCATTATTACAGGTTTCCGGTCGATCGCATACTGTTAAGGATATCTATCAGGCAGTGGAATTAATTCAGGGATTGGGAATAGTTAACTATAGTTTGGATTTGATTTCAGGATTGCCACAACAAACCCTGACAGATTGGGAAAATTCCCTAGAAAAAGCGATCGAACTGCAACCGGCCCATCTTTCCTGTTACGATTTGGTCTTAGAAGCGGTTACTCCTTTCGGTAAACAGTATCAACCGGGGAAAAAACCCTTACCCGATGATGAAACCACGGCAAAAATGTATGTTTTAGCCGGTGAAAAACTAGCTTTAGCCGGTTATCAACATTACGAGATTTCTAACTATGCCAAACCGGGTTATCAATGCCGACATAATCGAGTTTACTGGGAAAATCGTCCCTATTACGGTTTTGGTATGGGGGCTGCTAGTTATCTTCATCAACAACGTTTTACCCGTCCGCGCAAAAGTCGCGACTATTTCGCTTGGGTAAAAGAAGGCTGTCAGATTGAGGTGGAGAAAAATAGCTTGATTGATGATCTTCTCGAAACCTTGATGCTAGGGTTAAGGTTAGCAGAAGGTGTGAGTTTGCCCGCAATTGAAGCTAATTTTGGCTCGGAAATCAAAAAAGCAATTTTAGAGGTCTTAGAGCCGCATAAACAGCGTAATTTAGTAATAATTGAGGGGGATAGCAGGGTAAGATTAAGCGACCCCGAAGGTTTTTTGTTTTCTAATCTAGTTTTAACCGATTTATTCGATCGCTGGCAATAGTCAGAAACTATATTTTAAGTAGCTGGTTATAATTAAATTAAAAATAGATTTTAGCTTCGATCCCCCCTTAATCCCCCCTTGATAAGGGGTGTTTCTGACAACTTTTAACACCTACCTACTTACTAGCGATAATAGATAGCTAACCAAATACAAGGAGGATTATTGCTAGTAAATTCGATGCGATGTTTTTGGTGAGGAGGAATCAGGAGATAATCCCCCGCTTGCAGATTAACTTGGCTGCCATCCTCATAACTAATCTCAGCGAATCCCTGTAATAAAATCACCCATTCAAAGTCAGATTGATCGTACCATTGACCGATGGGAGTGGTTTGACCGGTGGAAATAATTCTTTCCAGACGAATAGCTTGACTTTGAGCTAAAATTTCCAGAATTTCTCGGTCAGGAATTAGTTCAGGTAAATCAAAAATTGAAGCTGCTGTCATTAGTTATTATTCCTTTCTGGATGAAAATCTTTAATCACCGTCGGTATTGCTGTTAAAATTTTCTCAACGATATCAGCAGGTGTATCTAGGTCAGAAACAACAATCCGAAGATCTGCTTCTGCATAAAGTCCTCGTCTTTGTTCTAATAATAATTCTAGTTTACTTTCTAAATCAGTGGACTCAAGCAGGGGACGAGAGGTATCTTGTTTTAAACGTTTAACCAAAACTTCTAGGGGAACATCTAACCAAATCATTAAACCGTGACGAAGATAACTCCAATTTATCGGTTTTAAAACCATCCCTCCCCCGGTGGCAATCACAGTTTTAGTCAGAGAGGATAATTCGGCTAAAACTTGGGTTTCTAACTCCCGAAAAGTCGCTTCTCCCTCGTCGGCAAAAATTTCCCTGATTTTCTTTCCCGCGACCCTTTCTATTAATATATCTGTATCAAAAAAACGATATTGTAACCGTCGGGAAAGCAACTCTCCCAGGGTGGATTTGCCAGATCCCATCATTCCTAGCAAAAAAACACTTAATCCCCGTAAGGAGTTAAAATCCGTTGAATTGTCCATATGTAGTCCTCGCTACTCAGGGATGATTTTTTGATAAGCATTTAGGAGTAAAAACCCGCAGATGGAATCAGAAAATCTTCTCAGAACTCCCATTGACACCGACATCGTGTCAGAATGCTGGATAACCATGATACCATCTTGGTAGTTAATGGACGAAATCAGCTTGATTAATCTAATCAAGTGGTGTGAGGAGTGTGAACACAGGAGTCTAAAATTCATGTCCAATCAACCAGCAAACTTTCCGGGTAACAGAAATCAACTCAAACCGATTAAAGTCGGGGTTATCGGGGTCGGTAACATGGGACAACACCATAGTCGCATCCTGAGTTTATTAAAAGACGTGGAATTCGTCGGGGTGGCCGATGTCAACGTCGAAAAGGGACTGGAAACTGCCAGTAAATACCGAGTCCGTTTTTTTGAAAATTATTTAGATCTCTTACCTAGGGTAGATGCGGTTTGTATCGCTGTCCCCACGCGGTTACACCATCGAGTCGGGATGGACTGTCTGCAAGGGGGAGTACATACCTTGATCGAGAAACCGATCGCCGCTAGTATTAGTGAAGCGGAATCTTTAGTCAATGCGGCAGCCGATCATGATTGTATTCTGCAAGTGGGTCATATCGAGCGTTTTAATCCCGCTTTCCAAGAGTTATCGAAGGTCTTGAAAACCGAGGAAATTTTAGCGATTGAATCCCATCGCATGAGTCCCTATTCCCAACGCGCTAATGATGTGTCGGTGGTGTTAGATTTAATGATCCACGATATAGATTTAATTTTAGAATTAGTCTCCGCTCCCGTGGTGAAATTAACCGCTAGTGGTAGTCGCGCTGCCACTGATTCCGGTTATCTCGATTATGTCACTGCAACCCTTGGTTTTAGTAATGGAGTAGTGGCTAATTTAACCGCTAGTAAGGTGACTCATCGCAAGATTCGCCGTTTAGCGGCCCACTGCAAAAATTCTCTCACGGAAGCGGATTTTCTCAACAATGAAATCCTCATTCACCGGCAAACCACCGCTAACTATAGCACCGATTACGGTCAAGTTCTCTACCGTCAAGATGGTTTAATTGAAAAAGTTTATACCAGCAATATTGAACCCCTACACGCGGAATTAGAACATTTTGTTCATTGTGTGCGCGGTGGAGACCAACCTTCTGTCGGTGGGGAACAAGCTTTAAAAGCTTTAAGATTAGCTAGTTTAATCGAACAAATTGCCCTTGATGGTCGCGTTTGGCAACAATCGGACTGGAATTATCAATATCTTAATTCTCCCGTGATTACTGCTTCTTAATTGTTTTTACCCCGATTCTTTAAATGAGAGAATTGGGGTGAGGAGACAAAATTAGTTATTTTGAGAACTTTACCACATTTTTCTGAGGATTTTTTTCCACACCATTGACTTTCACAGGGAACTCCATCACCGTCTCCATCCATTTTGACATTGGGGCAATTTCTCAAGAAAAAAGTCGCTTCTGCACAGGAGGTCATCTGGGAACAGTGAGTTCTACCATCGCACCGAAACTGTGGAGAAGGACTAGGTTTTTTCTGGGGAGTGGGACGATTATTGTTGTTAGCTACGGCTAAATTATTGAGGGTTTGATTGCCAGAAATTGGTGATTTTATTGATATTTGTTCGCTCAGAAAAGCCAGAATTAAAATAACAATTACTTTTTTCATAAAATGCTTGCCTGATTCTCTGCTCTTATCATATTACCAGATAGGAGACAGGATAATAAATTAGAGTTGTTCCCTGTTTCCTATTCCCTGTATTTAGAGTAAAATTTCCCTGTGTTGAATTGCTAATTTATGGGCGGGAAAACCCTCGTACTCGGCTAAAGTTTTCGTGGTTTCTTTTAACTTTTCAAAGCCTTCGGAGGTGACATAAGCCAAAGTAGAGCGCTTGAGAAAATCATACACCGAAACCGCCGAATAGGAACGGGCAAAACTTCCCGTCGGCAGCACAGCATTTACCCCGATGGCGTAGGTAGCCATAGAGGAAGGAGTATGATTGCCCAGGAGAATTTCCCCAGCATTTTTAATCTTGCCCAGAATGGCAAAAGGATTACTAACTAAAACCTCTAGATGTTCCGGGGCGTACTCATTGACAAAATCGAGGGATTGCTGCAGACTATCGGTTAAAATTATGCCCCCATAGGCGGCTAAACCCGCCTCACAGAATTCCCGTCGCCAATCCGGGAGTTTTTGCAGGTATTCCTGTGCATATTCACTAGCAGCGATCGCCACCTGTTCACAGTGGGTGACTAATAAAGCCGCCGAATCCGCCCCGTGTTCCGCTTCAATTAATAAATCCAAGGCCGCTAAACGGGCATCGGTGGACTCATCGGCCAAAACTATCGACTCACTTGGACCGGCCGGCAAACCCACATCCACAGTGCCGAACAGTAACCGTTTGGCCGCCGCCCCATAGACGCTGCACGGACCGGTAATTTTGTCAACCCTTTTGATATTTTTTGTTCCCAAAGCTAAAGCGGCGATCGCTTGTACGCCCCCTAATTTATAAATTTCTCTGACTCCAGCCATCTGCGCCGCCACCAGAGAAACGGGTTCCACGTTGCCCTGTTTATCGGGGGGAGTGCAAACGACAACTCTTTCCACTCCTGCCACCATTGCCGGGATGGCTAACATTAACATCATCGAGGGAAAAGCACCGCGGCCCCGGGGAACGTATAAACCCACATTGGGGATAGGAGAGATTTTTTCGCCGGCAAAGACACCGGTTTCAATTTCTGCCAGTTGCATTTCTTCCGGCATTTGGCGACGGTGTACCTCTTGAATATTCCGGAAAGCCTGTTCAATGGCAGTTTTTACTTCCGGTTCAATTAACTGAAAAGCCTGCTCAAATTCTGCCTCGCTGACTTTGATATTTTCTACCGTCGCACCCTCGTAGTCAAAACGCCGCACATAGTCCACAACGCCAGCATCCCCCCGCTCGCGGATGGTTTCTATCACCGTTTGAGCGACTTTGAGGGCGTTATCAATATCTAACTCGGCTCTTTTCTGAAGTTTTGCCCGTTCCGCGCCACTTAATTGCGAAAGTTTTAATATTCTGACCACTATGGCTGCTCCTACTGCCCCCCGTCCTCTCAAGAATAACGGGGAATCTGAATCTTTATTTTTATTGTAACCTTTGGGGGAGTGCCGGCTTTTCAGTGATCAGTAAACAGTAACCAGTAATTTGTTAAGCTAAAGGCTTTATTGCCAGATTCTTTCTCTTGCCTCTTGCCTCCTTGGGTACAATGCAGATTATGTTTAAGCTCTCTTGCTGTTCTGTAAATGCGATCGCTCTTGGTTTATTATGGGGGGCGAGTGGTGCTGTGTGGGCAGAAACGGATTTAGACTTAGACCCAAAAATTCGGCAAGAAAGCCCGGTTTTAGAGCGTTGGTTAGAAAAAATACCCGATATCGCCGAAGATATTCGCCGCGATCCTAGTTTTCGCACTCGTATCCGCTTGGGATATGCAGAGTTTCCTTCTAGGGATAATTCCAGTGGCGTGATTTTGGGGGTAGAAGATGTGTTTTTCGGTCAAACCAGTTTAACCCTAAGCGGCGATTATCAGACGGCTTTTAACGGCAAAAGGACGGCAATAGGAGCAAATTTACAATACTATCTCCTCCCTTTGGGTGATTATGTCAATCTAGCTCCTATGGTGGGCTATCGTTACATTCAGACAGGAAATTACAGCACCGATGGGCTTAACTTAGGATTAAAGCTCAAATTAGCCCTTTCTCGCACGGGGGCAGCAGATATCACCGTCAGTCAGAGTTTTATCTCACCGGGGGGTGCTAACGAGGTGGGATTGACTACTCTTTCGGTTGGTTATGCGATTACCTCTAATTTACGTTTAGCCGCCGATATTCAAGCCCAAAATTCCCGCGCCCGTAAAGATAGCTCCCTAGGAATTTTACTGGAATGGCTGCCCTAATTAGGGTTTGCGGCAAAAAGTTTTTCCTGGGGGTAGGGTGTGGGGTGTAGGGTGTGGGGTGTAGGGTGTGGGGTGTAGGGTGTGGGGTGTGGGGTGTAGGGTGTGGGGTTTTACCGATAAAAACTCACACCTGATAACTGATAACTGCTCACTGATAACTGATAACTGATAACTGCTCACTGATAACTGCTCACTGATAACTGATAACTGATAACTGCTCACTGATAACTGATAACTGATAACTGATAACTGATTAGGTACTAAAGTATTTAGCGGTGGGGTGATAGGTGATAATGGCGGTGGTGGATTGTTCTGGGTACAATTGTTCGCTTTCGTCCATAGACATCCCAATGCGATCGCATCCTAACAGATCTAGTTGCTTGTATTGGTCCTGAATATTGGGACAAGCGGGATAGCCGAAACTATAGCGAGAACCCCGGTAACGCTGTTGCAGTATATCGCGGATATTATCGGGATCGAACTCTGCAAAACCTAACTCGCGACGGATGCGGGTGTGGGTCCATTCGGCCATGGCTTCGGCGGTTTGCACAGCCATGCCGTGATAATAGAGGTATTCGGTATATTCGTTGGCATCAAAGAGAGATTTAGCGTATTCCGTGGCGATTTCCCCCACTGTCACCGCTTGCATCGGGAAAACGTCGATAATACCGGATTCCTGCGGGGCGAAAAAGTCAGCAATACAGAGACGACGACCGGATTTCTGGCGAGGAAACTCAAAAATGGCGATCGGTTGCAGATTTTCGGGTTTTTCGCCTGCTTGTATCGATTCGGGATCGTAAATTAACAGGGAATTGCCAGAGGATTGACAGGGAAAATAACCATAAATTAATGTAGGGTTTAGTAAATTTTCCTTGACAATTTTCTCTTTCCATGCTGCTAGAATTGGATGAACTTTTTCCTGTAAAAACTGGTCGTATTCTTGTTTCGATTGGCTTTTGGGTTTGCGGAATTGCCATTGACCGACAAATAAAGCTTGTAGGTCTAAATACCAGAAAACCTCCTCGATGGGAATTTCTGCTGCTGTTAATATTTTAGTACCCCAGAAGGGCGGTGTTGGTCGGGGAATATTAACTTCCACCGCTTCCGAACGACGGGTATCAATAACTAATTCTTTGTCCAGGGTGCCATCGGTAAAAATAGTATCGGGATTAACCTCTAATTCTTCTGCGACAACCGGGGTTTTTTCTGTCTCGGCACACTCCGCTAAAAAGCCTTTACTATCATCCCATTGACCCCCAGCTTTAGCGGGCATTAATTTATCCATAAAATGCAGGTCAGAGAAGGCATCTTTACCATAGATAACCTGTCCCTTGTAGGTTTTTTGACAGTCATCATGGACAAATTTGGGAGTTAAAGCCGCCCCGCCAAGGATAACAGGAACGGTGATTCCTTTTTCATTAAAAACCTCGAGATTTTCCTTCATAAAAGCCGTCGATTTCACCAATAAACCGCTCATAGCGATACAATCGGCTTTATGTTCTTTGTAGGCTTCGATGATATTTTCTACGGGTTGTTTAATGCCCAAATTAATCACTCTATAGCCGTTATTGGTCAAGATAATATCAACTAAATTTTTACCAATATCGTGAACATCCCCTTTAACCGTTGCGATAATAAAAGTCCCTTTGGCATTATTATCCCCCTCTTTTTTCTCCATAAATGGTTCTAAAAAAGCAACAGCTGCTTTCATAGTTTGGGCAGATTGGAGAACAAAAGGTAACTGCATTTGTCCTGAACCAAATAACTCACCCACTACCTTCATCCCATCCAAGAGGAAAATATTAATAATATCTAGGGGTGGATAGTCCTGTAAAGCTTGATTCAAAGCGTCTTCCAGTCCCAATCTTTCCCCATCAATAATATGCTGTTTTAAGCGTTCCTCCACGGGTAAATTAGCATTACTAGAGGGGTCTTTTTTAGTGGTTTTTCCCGCAAATAATTCGGTTAATTTGGTCAGGGGATCATAAACACATATATCGCCATCAAAACGACGATTATCATAGATTAAATCCCGACAAATTTGCTGATATTCTGGTTCAATTTTTGCCAAAGGAAGAATCTTATTAGCGCTGACAATTGCCCCATCCATTCCCACCTGCATCGCTTCGTGGAGGAAGACGGAATTTAATACCTGACGCGCTGCCGGATTCAACCCAAAAGAGATATTAGACACACCTAAAAGAATGTGACATTCGGGCAGTTCTTGGCGAATTCGGCGCATTGCTTCGATAGTAGCCTTGCCATTTTCTCGGTCTTCTTCGATACCAGTAGAAATCGGTAAAGCTAGAGGATCAAAAAAGATTTCGTAGGGAGGAATTCCGTATTCTATCGCCCCATAATAGGCCCGTTTAGCTATCTGGAATTTTTTCTCGGCAGTGCGTCCCATTCCTTCTTCATCAATGGTTCCAATTACTACCCCTGCGCCGTATTTTTTCGCTAAATCCAAGACTTGATAAAAACGCGGTTCCCCGTCTTCGTAGTTAGTAGAGTTGAGGATACATTTACCCCCCGCTACTTTTAACCCCGCTTCCATTTTTTCCCATTCGGTGGAATCTAACATTAAAGGTAGGGTGACATTATTAACTAAACGAGAGGCTAATTGGTGCATATCGCGCACCCCATCCCGGCCCACATAATCGACGTTGACATCGAGAATATGCGCCCCTTCTTTTACCTGCGCTTTCGCCATCGATACTAAACTATCCCAGTCTTCAGCATTGAGCAGTTCCCGACATTTTTTAGAACCACTGGCGTTTAATTTTTCCCCGACAATGAGGAAAGAATTATCTTGAATATAGGGTTGGGTACTATAAATAGAGGCGGCGGAGGGTTCATAATGATAATGACGAGATTTCGGAGTTAAACCCTGACTTAGTTCCGCTAAAGCTTGAATATGGTCGGGACGAGTACCACAACAACCGCCAATAATTTGTACTCCCAAATCTTCGATAAAGTGCATTAAAGCCATTTTTAATTCTACGGGAGTGAGGCGATAATGCGCTTGACCGCCGACATTTTCCGGTAAACCAGCATTAGGAATACAAGAAACAATAAAAGGGGAATTTTCCGAGAGATATTTAATATGGGGTTTCATTAAATCGGGACCAGTGGCGCAGTTAAGTCCCAAAATATCAATTTTATAGGGTTGTAAAATAGAGACAACGGCGTTAATTTCCGTTCCTACTAACATCGTTCCCATGGTTTCCATCGTCACCGAAACCATTAGGGGCAATCGTTGACCTTTTTTCTGAAATACTTCTTCAATAGCATTTAAAGCCGCTTTAATTTGCAGGACATCCTGACAGGTTTCTACTAATAATAAATCTGCTCCGCCATCATACAGACCCTCTACCTGTTCCACATAGGCATTTTTGAGCCTATCAAAGTCAATATGACCCAAAGTGGGCAGTTTTGTCCCCGGCCCCATGGAACCCGCCACAAAACGGGGTTTTTCGGGAGTAGAGTATTTATTAGCGCAAGCTTTGGCCAGTTCGGCGGCACTTTTGTTGAGATAATAGGCTTGATCGGCTAAATCGTACTCGGCTAAAACTATCGAGGTTCCCCCGAAGGTGTCGGTTTCAATCACATCCGCACCCACTGCTAAAAAGGCTTCGTGGACTTTGGCTACGGCGCTAGGTTTCGTATGGACAAGATACTCGTTACACCCTTCGTATTCTGCCCCACCAAAGTCCTCGGCCGTCAGATTTTGGCTTTGTAGGGAAGTTCCCATCGCTCCATCAAAGACGAGGACGGGATGCTTGGGACCGTTGAGGTAGTCAAGAAAGGGGCTATTCATAGAGAGATTTACTGCTATAGCATTTTGAAAGTTTATTGTAATACGGTTACTAGAAATCTGCCATTCGGCATTTCAGTGATCAGTTATCAGTGATCAGATTTGAGTTTTCAGTCGAGAAAGCCAATCAATCTAATTTTGTAGAACTAGACGAGCTAAACCAACTCCGGGATAATAATTACCGAGAATTTGTTGATAATCTAGGCCTTTTTCCGCTAATTTATAAGCTCCAGTTTGACTCATACCGCGACCACCGTGGGCCCAAGCGACAATTTCATCCGTGGCGGCATAAAGAGACTCGACTACACCCCCTTTATAGCTGAGAATCTGCCCAGCAGTGGCATTAACCGCCTGGTGAGTCGATTGATACTCCGAGCGAATGCCTTTATATACCTGCCAGCGTTGGGTATTGCCCAGATGAAACCAAGCATTAGCGGGGCGGATCATGTGTACTAGGGCGTAGGAACGAGCGGCGATCGCCTGTGCCTTTAAAGCGTGCATTGGCGCAGTGGAGTGCATTTCACTACCCACTACACTATAGAGATAGGCCTCTAAATTAACATGATTGACCACTAACAAGCGATCGCCTTGGGCAACAAGCAGCACTTTGCCCCGATACCAACCATCATCCACATAAACTAAACCATCGGCACTGGTGGGCTGCACAAAAATCACCTCTGGCAGCGATAAATCGCCCATTTTTAAGCCATTGGCACTGGCAATCACCGGTAAACCCTCGTTAGTGGCAATCGTTTTTAAACCACGACCTTGACGGTCGGTGATCACCGCCGGCCCGTTAACTCCAATCAAAACACTGGCCACATCCCTTTTAATCGCTACGCGAATTTCTAGGACCGGCGGCGTATAATTAGCGGGAACCGCTAAAGGTTGTCTAGTTACCGGTTTGGCCGCGGCAGCGGGGGAAGTATTAGGAGAAGACTGAGGAAAGGGTGCTAATTTTTTCGGTGCGGAGAGGGAAGACTGAGGAGAGGGTGCTGATTTTGGAATCGCAGAAGATTGGGGAGAGGGGGATAGTTTCGGTGATGGCGCGGTTAAGGGGGCGATCGGAGATGGGATAATAGGAGCAGGGGAGGCAGCAGTCTCTAGATTTGCCTGCGCTTGCGGGGTTTCTGGTTTTTCCTTGGCTAAATAAGTTAAGAGAATTGGCGTAAAAGTGGCGATCGACAACAAAGGAACGGCACAATGACGCAGCAGGGAAAAATAGGTACTAGCAGCAAATTTCACTTTAATCACACCATCTTTAATTTTCTTATCTAACTTTATCATTCCCCTCTCAGGCCGGGCAATTCTAGAGAAAAAATCTCGTATTCTTGAGCTTGTTAGGACAAATCAGGCTGAAATAGTCAAGAAAAGCCGAAAAAATCCTGATAATTTTTATTTATGCTTACTGATTTGTTCCTTGCAGAGCCAATTATACAACAGAGGGAAATAGGAGAGTAACGATTCTGCTGGAGTTATCAACAGTCGTAAAATTAGGTACTGATTATCTTGATACTCAAATTAGTTGACAGAGATGTTTAAGGATTTTGAGAACCTCGTATAAATCCCCCGGATTTCTCATGGCAAATAAACGAGAGGTTCCGTATAAAGGTTTACCGTCCCATAATAATTTAACAAATAAAAACTCGGAACCATTGGTCAACATTCCATAATTAGGACGGTTGGGATGAGGATTGACCATTAAATAAGCTAATAATTGCGGTAAACCTGCTTCAACGGAATAAATAACCCGTTTTGATTCAATAATCATTACCCATAATTGCTCTTTTAGAATTAAAGTATCTAACCTTCCCTTAATTATTAAATCTTGATCTTCTGTAATAATTTCAACGGAATCTTCTGCTTTAATATGAAAAGGAAATAGATAAAAGTTACCAATAAATAATAATGGATCTAAAACCGTCATCCTCACCGAAGTTTCCAAAAAGGGAGGATAATTCAATAAGTTAAAATAACCTGTTTTGATTTTATCTAACAATTCTTTTTCTTGGTCAGAGATTGCTTCTAGGTCTTCCTGCCATTCCCCAAAAAAATGCTCATCTTCTATAAACTGTAGTTGAAAATGATTAATTAAATCTCTGAGGTTGACTTCTTTTGCTTGTAAAAATTGAACCATATTTACCTCCTTAATTAAGATTTATGTTAATGGTAATTTGCTATTTTTAATTGAATTTACCTAAATTTTTAACCCAGCAAAATATCCGTTACTGACAGGGTTAACTGCTCTAAATCAGAGAGAACAGTTAAGGATATGGTCTTGTTTTGTTTACCTGCACATCGCTTCGGTTAGCATCGTTCAGGTTTTTATCAGCTGCTTTCCCTCTTCCTACATCATCCAGATTAGCCATCGTCTTCTCCTTAATTTAGAGTACATGAAAGGTTCACTTTGCTATGATTTATCCAAGAGATTTATTGAGATGTAAGTAGTTAGGTGTTAAAAACTTTATTCCCCCCTTATTTCCCAGGGAAGGAGGGTTAGGTCATTCGGGCGATTTTTAATGTTGGCAAGGTCATATTCTGGTTTCATGGTTTTATTATCGATAATGTTTACTTTCGTTTTTATCCGTAAAAGTCCTCATTTAGAATCTGTTCAGGTGTGAAAGGACAAGCGAGGGGATACTCACTTTCTTGGGGAATACGAATACCAAATTGAGCGCGTTTACCCTGTTTGATGGCGACTTTACGAGCGCTGGAATAGGCTTGTGTGATGGAGATTAAGAGATAAGATTTAAGAGAGGGAATCTTAAGTAAATCATCTTGAACGCGCTGACGATGCTCATCTACTGAGTTATACCAACTTGCTTTCATTGTCTCAGGAGCATCATGCTGTATCTTTAATTTGAGTAAGTGAATCAACAAGACCATTAAGTTGCTCTCTAAGGCGCGTTTCTCTGACTTACCCAAATCTTTTAACTCCTCAATTAAGTTTTCTATATCCAGTTGTTCAAACTGTCGATTCTGTAATTGATGAATAGTTTGCTCAATCCACAACTGAAGATCTTGTTCGTAAAGTGTTGTGGGATTTTCTTGAATGTCCGATTGTTTTAATAAGGTCATTTGGATTTCATTAAGTTAACGGTAAATGTACAATTCGGTCTTCATATTCATTGTCAAAAGAACCTTTGGCAATTACAATTAATTCTAACAAGTTATCACCAATACTTAAATCTTGATTGAGAATAAAAATTCCAGGAATGTGACGGTTTTGGTTGAAGTGTTCTCTTAAATGTACTGGCATAGAAGCACGATTATTTGTCACTAAAATAAATCCCATCACCTCACACCAAATCAAGATTTCTGGATCTAATGTACCTAATTTTGGTGTATCTGGTTCACCAACTACTCGAATAATGATTTCTGGTTCTCGGCGACGCAATTGTTGAGGATACACCGAATTAACATTTTCATCAATTAAATATTTCAGTGTCATTAGCTTTCTGCTTGGCTGTTATTTCAGCTTTCAATTTTCTCAGTCGTTCAACCACAGGCGGAGGATTTTTTCGCTGTTCTTCTCGCATTTTTCGCCCCCATTCTAGCCAGTCGGCGATGTATTGGCTCACTTTTTCTTTATCATGAAGATAATAAAGAATCGTCGCATATACCTGTTCGAGGGTTAAAGATGGATAAGTATTAGCAATTTCTTCGGGAGTTTTGGCTTGGTAAATGAAATCGTGTAAAATGGTTTCAATACCGACGCGGGTTCCTTTTAGCCGAATATCGTTAGGAGCAAGAAAATTAAAATAGTCTTCGAGTTGCATGATTTATACCAATTGAAGATTCAAACTTAACTTTATTCTTTAAGTAACATTGTTATCTTAATTATACTTGATCGTTGCCGAATAGTGTGATCGCATTGGATTCTTAATTATTGACCTCTCCCCTGAACCCTATCCTACAAGGAAAGGGGAGAGAATTTAGCGAAGAGAGTGCAACTACAAACTGGGTTTGTTGTCAAGGCTCTAGCCCGAACAAGTTTAACCTGTTTTCTTTAGGTAGTGAGAAGCTAAATGGACATAACCCTATTGCCCAAATTGGGTAACTTATCTAGAATAAGTATATGAAGAGAGGAGGAGACGTGATGGAGTATCAGAATTTTTCGCTCATTAAAGAAGATATTCAGGCTGACGCTCGAGGGCGGATTAGCCTTGGGACTCAATGTAGCAACCGTCACTATCGGATACTGATGAATACAAGCGGGGAACTCCTCCTGGTTCCCATAATTGCGATTCCAGAGCAAGAGCTATGGGTATTTCAGAATCCTAGTGTCCGCGAGTCGCTCAAACGGGGGCTCGCGGAAGCCAGCACGGGAAATTTAGCTGAAGAACCCGTCGATTTAGACGCTATGCTTGAGTTTGCTGAATCTATTCCTGAAGAAGTCGAGGAGTAGGTGAGTTTTTCTTTACGACAGACACAGGAAGCTCGAAATAGTTACTAATTCTGTACGCAAATATTGCATCTAGAATTAGCTTTGTACGCTTTGACCCGTACTGGGTTAACTACGAACCTCTCTATCGGATTCCCGCTAAAGGCGGCCTCTCCGACTACCTTTCTTCCAATATTTAA